>QKCP01000009.1 GCA_003246855.1 Ilyobacter polytropus | reverse complement strand
CGCTAAATATAAGTCTTTCCTATCTAAGCCATGCCTTTAAAAAAAGTACAGGATACTCTCCTATTCAATATATCATGCACAGGAGAATAGGAGAAGCCCAAACTTTGCTGATTAATACTGGGTACAGTGCTACTGAAATTGCATTTTTAGTAGGATACAACGATTCGAATTACTTTAATACCATATTTACTAAAATAGTTGGTATGTCTCCTATTAAATATAGAAAATATTGGGTGGACAAAAAAATAAAAGAAAAATAGGCTTTTTAATGTTTTGGATATATATAATTTAAATTTTATATATCCACTAGAAAAAATAGAAAATATTCTAAAATATGAGTAGATGTTACCAAGGTCTCATTGAGGGGTTAAATAAATTTGATTGATAAGGAAAATCAAATGTTTAAAAAGTGAATTTTTTCCTATTGGTATCGTTGCAAAAAAACAAAACTTATGATAGAATATTTGGGAAAATCGTAAAAAAAGACATTTAGGAGGTAGCAAATTGAGAAAGAAAATAGTAGCTGGAAACTGGAAAATGAACAAAACTGTTAAAGAAGCTGTTGAAATGCTGACTGAATTAAAAGGTCTTGTAGCTGATGTAGATGGAGTTGAGGTTGTAATAGGAGCACCATTCACTGCATTATCAGAAGCTGCAAAAGCTGTTGAAGGATCAAAAGTTAAACTTGCTGCACAAAACATGAACCCTAATGAATCTGGTGCATATACTGGTGAAATATCACCTTTAATGCTAAAAGATCTAGGTGTAGAGTATGTTATCCTTGGTCACTCTGAAAGAAGAGAATACTATGGAGAAACTAACGAAATAGTTAACGAAAAAGTAAAAGCTGCCCTAAAACACGGGTTAAAACCAATTCTTTGTGTAGGGGAAAAATTAGAAGATAGAGAAGCTGGAAACACTGAAGCTGTCGTAGAAGATCATACAAAAGGTGGACTAGTAGGAATAACAGCTGAAGAGATGAAAAATGTTGTTATAGCTTATGAGCCGGTTTGGGCAATAGGAACTGGTAAAACAGCTAGTCCTGAGCAAGCTCAAGATGTGCATGCGTTCATAAGAAAACTTTTAACTGAGCTGTACTCTGAGGCGGTAGCTCAAGATGTAACAATTCAATATGGTGGATCTATGAAACCTGACAATGCAAAAGAATTAATCTCAAAAGAAGATATAGACGGTGGATTAGTTGGAGGAGCTTCATTAGAGGCTGCAGGATTTGCAACAATCATAAAAGCTGCACTATAATTTAATTTTTAAGATAGCAGAACCGCAGCCTAGGCTACGGTTCTGCCTTATATTTTAAAAGTGAATTTTTTATTTTTATTAGAGGGGTGGAAATAGTAAATGTCAAAAAAACCAGTAATGTTAATGGTTCTAGACGGATGGGGAATTAATGATAACCCAGGCCAAAAGAACGCTATAAAAGAAGTTCAACCTAAAAACTTCCTTAAATACGCAGAAACTTACCCAAATTCAGTTTTGAAAGCTTCTGGAGAAGCTGTAGGGCTACCTGAAGGACAGATGGGGAACTCAGAAGTTGGTCATTTAAACTTAGGTGCGGGTAGAGTAATATATCAACCGCTTGTTAAAATAAGCAAGGACATAAAAGATGGGGTTTTCTTTAGCAACGAAGAGGCTGTTAAGCTAATGGAGTCTGTAAAGGCAAACGGGACAGCTCTTCATATTGCCGGCCTGCTTTCAGACGGTGGAGTTCACTCACATATTGAACATGTGTACGGAATCGTAGAAATGGCTAAAAAATTTGGAATTGAAAAACTATATGTTCACGCATTCCTAGACGGTAGGGATACTCCGCCAAAATCAGCCCTTGGATACATAGAAGCTTTAGAATCTAAAATGGCTGAAATAGGGTTAGGAGAGATTGCCACTGTTTCTGGAAGATACTACTCTATGGATAGAGACAGCAACTGGGAAAGAATTGAAAAAGCGTACAAAGTTATAGTAAAAGCTGAAGGGGCAAAAGCTACAAGTGCCAAAGAAGCCGTAGAAGCAGCTTATGCAGATGATAAAACAGATGAGTTTGTAGACCCTACTGTTATATCTGGCGTTAAGCTATCTGAAAACGATGGATTTATGTTGTTTAACTTTAGACCCGACAGGGCAAGACAAATAACTAGAGCTCTAAATGATAAAGAGTTTTCAGGATTTGAAAGAGGTAATCACCCGAAGGTAAACTTTTTATGCATGAGACAGTATGACGCCACAATTGATGCACCGGTTGCGTATCCTGATGATGACATTGCGAATACCTTTGGTGAAATAGTTTCAAAAGCTGGTTTAAAACAGCTAAGGACTGCTGAAACAGAAAAATATGCCCATGTTACATTCTTCTTCAACGGTGGATCTGAGCTGGAATTCGAAGGGGAAGATAGAATATTGGTAGCATCTCCAAAAGTTGCAACATATGACCTTCAACCTGAGATGAGCGCTTATGAGTTAACCGATAAAGTTATCGAAGCGCTGGACGCAGATAAGTACGATGTTATAATAATGAACTATGCAAATCCTGATATGGTAGGACATACAGGAATATACGAAGCGGCTAAAAAAGCTGTTGAAGT
>QKCP01000104.1 GCA_003246855.1 Ilyobacter polytropus | reverse complement strand
CTTTTAAGAATTACAAATCCTACTAATTTGCAATTTAAATGAGACAAAAATATCTAAGAAGCGTTGAAAAATAAAAAGCTTATTCAACCAAGCAAGAGATATTTGCGGGAAAGATTTCAAATTATCGTTACTTAATAATAGAAAAGGGACTTGGCTATATTAAAAATTATACAATATTTTTACAACACTGGTTAATTAAAAACATAAATGTCTATTTTAGAACAAAAAATTCAAAAAAAGATTGACTTTTGATAGAAAAAATAGTATTATACTGGTGTAAGGAGAAAAAATCAACAGAAATTTGGGTTTAAATTCAACAAAAGAGTGCTTTATAATTTTTTAGAGATTTTACGAGCACGTGATAGTAAGTATACTTTTTAGTCGCTGCCAAATTATATTAACAAGTGATTTTTTTTAGAGATTTTACGAGCACGTGATAGTAAATGAGTATTTAATTTTGTGATTTATTAAAATGTATAAAATTTTAGTTTAAAATATAACTATGGTAAATTAAAAAAACAGGAGGTATAAACATGTTTGCAGCAATATCGTTTGTATTTTTTACTGCACTTGTAGCAGTAGGGTCATACTTTATGACAAGAGATGAAAACCTAGAAACTCAAGACGGGTATTTCCTAGGTGGAAGAAGTTTAAAAGGTGTCGTTATCGGTGGTTCGTTAATGCTTACTAACCTTTCTACTGAACAGTTAGTTGGGATGAACGGAGCAGGTTACAGAGAATCTATGGTACTTATGACTTGGGAGTTAATAGCTTCTTTCGGTCTTATGTTCCTAGCGTTAGTACTGTTACCAAAATATTTGAAAAGTGGTTTGACTACTATTCCTGAGTTCTTGGAAGAACGTTATGACAAAACTACTAAACAAATGGTAACTATACTGTTTATGTGTGCTTATGTTATCCTTTACTTGCCTACAATCCTATACTCAGGATCGCTTGTGTTAACAGGGTTATTCCACATACCTGAACTGTTGGGAGTATCTCAATTTACGGCGATTACAATTACAGTATGGGCTATAGGTATAATTGGATCTATCTACGCTATATTCGGAGGACTAAAAGCCGTTGCTGTATCAGATACGCTAAACGGTGTGGGACTTCTAATCGGTGGTTTGTCAATCCCATTCTTCGGATTAGCTAAAATGGGTAATGGAAATATAATGGCTGGAATTAACAAACTTATAACTGAGCATCCTGAAAAATTAAACTCTATCGGGACAGCAGCTGACGCAATTCCGTTCTCTACAATATTTACTGGAACTATGTTCATCAGTCTTTTCTACTGGACAACAAACCAGGCTATAGTACAAAGAACTTTTGCTGCTAAAAACCTGGCTGAAGGACAAAAAGGTGTTCTATTTGCAGGAGCGCTAAAATGCCTTGGACCATTCTTCTTGGTTCTTCCTGGTATAATGGCATTCCATCTTTATCCAAACTTAGAAAATGGAGATATGGCTTACCCTACACTTATAGGTGACGTACTTCCAACAGCTCTTACTGGATTCTTTGGAGCAGTTTTGTTCGGAGCGATCTTAAGTTCGTTTAACTCAATCCTAAACAGTACTGTAACTATGTTCTGTATCAACATCTACAGACCATCATATAACCCTGAAATATCAGATAAAGACTTAGTTGCTTTAGGTAAGAAAATGGGTACATGGGTAGCAGTAGTTTCAATGCTTATTGCTCCGTTCATCATGTATGCGCCGGCTGGACTATTCACTTTCCTTATGGAAACTTGGGGATACTTCAACATGCCAATAGTTGCTATAGTTTTAGTAGGATTCTTCACAAAAACTATCTCTGCGAAAGCAACAAGAGTTGCAACAGTATTCCACTTAGTATTCTACGGAAGCTACAAATTTGCTGGATGGCCAATACACTGGTTACATATCCTAGGATTAGCTTTCCCAATGATAGTCCTTATCATGTACGTAGTAAGTAAATTCTCTCCAAGAGAAACTCCTTACGAGCAAAAATACACTGGTCAAGTTGATCTAACTGAATGGAAATACGCAAGACATGCTACTGCAGGAATATTATTGGTAATAGTTTGCCTATACGTAGTATTCTCTAAAGCAGGATTAGCAGCATAAAAAATTAAAATGATGATGCCTTAGTATTAAGGCATCATTTCTAAATAATCACATGCAAATTTTGAAATTATTCTATATAGAGTGAATTAATAGTTTATGGATTTACTTCTAAAGGTATTCTAACTTTTATTAATTTTATGGAGGTTTAAATTATGAAAATTGCTTTCGATCCAGATGTAATAAGGTATATGTCGATAACTGACATGGTTCATCAAATTAAAGAGTGGGGATTCAATTATATTGAGCAGTCTCCGCATCCTCAAATACTGCCATTCTACAAACATCCAAAGGCAGGGAAAGAGATTATTGATGAGTACAAAAAAGTTTTAAAAGAAACTGGAGTTCAAATATCTTCAATGATACCGATCTACAACTGGTCACACCCAGAAGAAAACCGTAGACAGGCTGCAGTAACAAACTGGAAACGTGCTATTGAAATTGCAATAGACCTAGGAGTTCCTGTTATGAATACTGAACTTGCTGGAGATATAAAAAGACCTGTAGAGT
>QKCP01000095.1 GCA_003246855.1 Ilyobacter polytropus | reverse complement strand
GTATCCCCTTTTTATCTACAAATTTCAGATATTATACAGCTTGAAGTCTCAAAGCTCATCGAGGGGGAACAGAGTGTGGAAGAAGCTCTAGAACAAATGGAGAAACAAATAAAAGAGGCAGTGAAGGATATTAAATAGTGATTACCTCTAAAAAAGTAATAATCTTAAGAAAGGATGAATAATATGAATAAAAAAACACTTTCATTGAGGACAAAGATACTGATATATCCAGCTCTATTTATTTTGGTTCCTTCACTCTTTATAGGAGTTTTTTCAATCATAGTGACGAGAAATATGGTCACCAACAAGGTAACTAAACTAAATACCCAACTTTTATCTCAATTACAATATGACATTGATCGGGAACTAGCTTCTGTGGAGAGAGGGATATCATCACTGCTGATAAATAGAAACACCCAAAAAATAATGTATGAAGATTATGAAAAAAATCCTATGGAAAAATCGGAAGGGTATTTTTTTATAACTGACAATTTGAAAAATATAATAAATGCAAGGCAGGATATAGTTGATGCCATTGCTGTATATGGATATGACACGGGAAATATCGTTATTTATGGCGGTATAGCCTATGACAGTGATTTTAGAAATAGTGAATGGTTAATGAGAGCCATTGAAAATAGGGGGAGGTTTATTTATGAAACTCCTTCGTTTGAAGAGAAACCATATCTAAGAAATGAGTGGCCGTTTATACCCGCAAGTAGGGTTTTTGTAGATCCGGCGACCAATAAAGTGACAATGGCTGCCAGAGTGTTCTTTAGGTCGGAAATGTTAACAAAACTTATTCAGAAAGCCCTTTATGGTAAAAATTCTGAAGTTGCAATAGTGGATTTTAAATCTAGGGTTCTTGCCTTGACAAAGGAAACTATAGATGAATCTGGGGAAACAAAGGTGGTCTCAATAAAAGATCTGGAGGAACTAAAGCTTTTAAATAAGGAGGTTTTGGGAAGAATATCTTCGGAGGTAAAGGAAAAAAAAGAAAATAATATAGCAGAGATAAATGGGTACTTCATAATAAAAGTTGACGGAGAAAAAAAATTAATTTCTTATGCAGCATCAAATGTAAACGATTGGATGACGGTATCGGTGATACCCCTCGAGAATCTTTTGGCAGAACTTAGGGATATAATTCAGGTTATAGTAATAGCTATTATAATAGCTGCAGTTATAGGAATTGGATTATCAGGGTCATTCTTTTACAGAAGTGCCACGAAGCCAATAACCAAGATTATAAAATATGTAAAACAGTTGGAAACAGGGGATTTTACCGAGGATATAAGTATGAGCACCAAGGATGAATTAAGAGTCGTAGGAGATGCACTGAATAATACTGTGAACAAATTAAGAGAAGTATTAAAAGAGATGAACAATGGGAGAGAAATTATACTTAAGTCTTCTCAAGATATAAGTAAAGAAAGTGAAACGGTGGCACAAAATTCAATTTCAGAAGCAACATCTATAGAAGATACTTCTTCCACCGTAAAAGAAATAAGCTCTTTAGTAATAGCTACTTTAGAAAAAACAAAAGAAGCCAATGAACTTACTCAAAATACTGTTGAAAAAGTAAAAATTACAGGTGAGCATTCTGTAAATTTAAAAAACTCAATGGATGCGATAACCAAAAGTTCAAATAACATAAAAAAAATAATAAGCGTAATAGATGAGATAGCTTTTCAAACAAATTTGTTGGCAATAAATGCCAGTGTAGAAGCTGCAAGAGCCGGAGAAGCCGGTAGAGGATTTTCTGTAGTTGCCTATGAGATAAGACAATTGGCCTTAAAAAGCAGAGATGCCGCAACAAGTATAAAAGAGTTGATAGAGGAAAGTGAGAACTGTATATTAGACGGAGGAGATTATGTTGAAGATACTTTAAACAGTATTGATAAAATAGTAGAAGAAGTAAATAAAGTAGCCGAAATTATTTCCAATATAGCTCAGTCGGCAGATGAACAAGAAAAAGGGATTAATCAAGTGCATAATCTCATAAGTGACCTTGACAATATATCTCAAAAAAATGCAGAAATGGCAAAAAAAACCTTTGGAATTGCAGATTCTTTAAAAAAAGAAGCGAATACTTTTTCAAAAATATTTGATTTTTTCAAATTTTAAAAAAGTCCAGATTTTCCGGACTTTTTTAATTTAAAGGAGCTAATTAAATTAATAATAACGAAAAGCAGTTGTTTCGCTCATAAGCTATACAAATTAACATCAATAAAAAATATTTCAAATATGAGGTATTAAAGAACTAAAGAGTTTTATAGAAGATAGAAAAAAGATTTTTTAGTTCTCTTTATAAATATATAAATTATAAAAAAATTGAATCAAGTATTTTCTTTGTATAATTTATACCCAAAAGCATTGGAAGTAAAAAAGGGTTTTTATGTAAAAATTGCGCATATTTATTTAATTTAAAATAAAAACGAAAAAAAGTTGACATTTTTCTCTAAAAGTGGTAAATTAGTTACCAAGAGGTTCTGCACACGTGTGCGTGGAAATTTAAGTAGTTTCAAGGTGGTAAAATGAATAAAAAGAAGGTAACAATCAGGGATATAGCTAAGATAGCTGGAGTCAGTCATTCCACAGTTTCCAGGAGCTTGAATGATAATGATATGATCCCTGAGAAAACTAGAGACAGGATAAAGGAAATAGCTAAAGAGCTAGGGTTTGAGTTCAATTACAGCGCCAGAAGTTTGAGTACAAGCAAAACTGGAACTATAGGACTGATTTTCCCTTTAGGATTTGATGATATTGCTACTGGTCCATTTTTTAACTCTATGATAAATGGCATCAGAAAGCAATTGGCACAAACCTCGTATGATACCATCATAGATTTCCCAAAAAATCCTTTTACAGGTGAAAGTAATATAAAAAAGCTTATCAATAGAAGGAAAGTAGATGGTTTGCTTTTAGTAGTACAAACACTCAACGAGGATGAATGGAGGTTTATACTTGACTCAAAAATTCCAACTATTTTCTTGCACTTTAGGCCGCCTACTTCGGCTGCAGGTAAGGTGGAGTTTGTCTGCACTGATAACTTTAGTGGTGGATACTTGGCCACAGAGCATCTAATCCAGTTGGGGCACAAGAACATACTTACATTTACTGGTAAAGAAGGGTATGAATTTGAAAATAGAACTATGGGTTATAAAACTGTCCTTGCAGACAATAACTTAGAGGTGGACGAGAAGAAAATAGTTTTTTGCGATATAAGCTATGATGCTGCATATGAATGTGTTAAAAGTAGTATCGAGATGATTAAGCAGTCCAGCGCAATATTTGCACAAACCGATATAATGGCTCTTGGGATAATGGCTGCTCTAAAAGACTTTGGCATAAGGGTTCCTGAAGATATTTCTGTGATAGGATATGATGATATTGAGTATGGAAAATACCATACTCCAAAGCTTACAACTATTCACCAGCCGGCTGAGAAATTAATTGAGATGGGTTGCAAAAGGTTAGTGGATAAATTAAGTGGCAAGAAGTCGGAAAAATTGCAAAAGGTAATTGAACCCACGTTGACGATACGTCAGTCCGCGGCAAAAGTTTAAATTTATGCTTTAGTTGTTTTTCCCTCTTTTCGCACCCGTGTGCGTAGAAGGGTGTGGATTCGTTTATGAAATACAGATTTTAAAATAAAGGTGTAAATATCTATGAAATTGGAGGGAATAAGTTATGGAAAGGCAGGATTAGAAAAAAGGAGGAGCATACAAAATTGATGATATGTAAGTTGATAATAAAAGTTTGGTATAAGGCTTTTGTTATTTTTTTAACTTCTTTCGCACCCGTGTGCGTAAAAGGGAAGTTCTTTTATAAAATATAAATTTTAAAATAAAACTGTAAATATCTATGAAATAGGAGGAAATAAGTTATGAAAAGACAGTGGTGGAAAGAAGGGATAGTATACCAAATTTATCCGAGAAGTTTTAGAGACAGCAACGGTGACGGTATAGGAGATTGCAGAGGGATAATAGAAAAACTGGATTATTTAAAAGAACTTGGGGTAAATATAATATGGCTAAACCCTGTGTACAAGTCACCCAACGACGATAACGGGTACGACATAAGCGACTACCAGGATATGATGGATGAGTTCGGAACCATGGCGGATTGGGAGGAACTGCTGGAGGGGCTTCACAATAGGGGAATAAAGCTAATCATGGACCTTGTTGTAAACCACAGCTCCGACGAGCACCAGTGGTTTGTTGAATCCAGAAAGTCAAAAGACAACCCGTATAGGGACTACTACATTTGGAAAGACCCTAAATATGATGAAAATGGAAACAGAATGGAGCCGACTAACTGGCCGGCAGCCTTTAGCGGTCCTGCTTGGGAATACGACGAAGAAACTGAGCAATACTACCTGCACCTTTTTTCTAAAAAACAGCCGGATCTCAATTGGGAAAACCCTAAATTAAGAGAAGAAATATACAGCATGATGAACTGGTGGTTTGAAAAAGGGATAGACGGTTTCAGGATGGACGTAATAAACCTGATATCTAAATACCCAGAGTATGAAGATATAGAAGATGGAAAAGAAAATAAAACTTTCATGAACGGCCCTAGGCTACACGAATTCCTAAAAGAGATGAATCAAAACTGCATATCTAAGCACGATGTTATGACCGTTGGGGAATGCTTTGGTGTCAGCTTAGAACAGGGGCAGGACCTCGTGGGCGCTGACAGAAAAGAGCTGGATATGATTTTCCAAATGGAGCATGTTTGCCTTGGTGAAGGACCTAAAGGGAAATGGGACGTAATGCCTTGGAAACTCACACAACTAAAAGAAATCATAGGTAAATGGGATAGAGCGCTTGAGGAGTGCGACGGTTGGGGCAGCCAGTTTCTCATGAACCATGACCAGCCGAGATCGGTTTCCAAATTTGGGAATGATAAAGAGTATAGAGTGGAAAGTGCAAAAATGCTTGCGACCTTCACACTTACATTAAAGGGAACTCCTTATATCTATCAAGGCGAAGAAATAGGTATGACCAATATTGAGATAGATGACATCAACGACTACAGGGACCTCGAGATATTAAACCACTACAAGGAAGCTATAGCCAAAGGTGAAAGCCACGATAAATTGATGGAAGCATACAACTATAAAGGTAGAGATAATTCCAGAACCCCTATGCAGTGGGACGACTCTAAAAATGCAGGGTTTACAGCAGGAACCCCTTGGCTAAAGGTTAACCCGAACTATAAAGAGATCAATGTAAAAAAAGCGATGGAAAACAAGGACTCAGTTTTCCATTACTACAAAGATATGATAGCTCTAAGAAAAAATAACCTAGGGATGGTATATGGCGAGTATAGGCCGATCTTAGAAGAGGACGAAAAAATCTACTCTTATCTTAGAATCTACGGGGATGAGCAGTACTTGGTTGTGCTAAATTTCAGTAAAGACAGCGTGGAGTGCTCGCTGCCTAAAGATATAGAAATTGGAGATCTAGTAATATCCAATTATTCCAACAGAGGGGAAATACTTGAAAACAAAATGAAGCTAAAACCTTACGAGGCTGGGGTTTACAAGGCCAAGATATAAGAAAGTTTTTAAATGGTAAATAGATATATGAATTAAATATGGGAGGGAAAAAATGGCTGAAGTAATTTTAAAGGGAGTAGAAAAGGTATACCCTAATGGTTTCAAAGCTGTACACGGTGTAGACTTGCACATAGAAGACGGGGAGTTTATGGTGTTTGTAGGGCCATCTGGTTGTGCAAAATCAACTACCCTTAGAATGATAGCTGGTCTTGAAGAGATATCTGGCGGAGAGGTTAAGATAGGGGACAAGGTAGTAAACGACCTGGCACCGAAAGACAGAGGGATATCAATGGTATTCCAAAACTATGCACTTTACCCACACATGACTGTGTATGAAAACATGGCATTCGGATTAAAACTTCAAAAAGTTCCTAAAGATGAGATAGATAAAAGGGTAAGAGACGCTGCAAAAAAACTTGAAATAGAAGAGCTTCTTGACAGAAAGCCAAAAGAGATGTCAGGTGGGCAAAGACAAAGGGTAGCTGTTGGAAGGGCTATAGTTAGAAAACCCGACGTATTCCTATTTGACGAGCCTCTATCAAACCTGGATGCAAAACTAAGGGTGTCAATGAGGGTAAGAATAACTCAACTTCACCAAGAGCTAAAAAGTGAAGGTCAGACAGCTACAATGATCTATGTAACCCATGACCAGGTTGAAGCTATGACGATGGGTGATAGAATCTGTGTTTTAAACTACGGAAAAATTATGCAGGTGGACACCCCGCTAAACCTTTACACCAAACCTGCAAACAAGTTTGTTGCCGGGTTTATAGGATCACCTGCTATGAACATTCAAGAAGCTGCACTTTATGAAGAATCAGGTAAAGTGATGGTTGAGCTTGCAGGAGAAAAACTTGAACTTCCAAAATCTAAAGCTGAAAAAGTTAAAAGCTACGTAGGGAAGAAAGTTTGGTTTGGTATAAGACCTGAGAACATCGGAAGCATTGAGACAAATCCAAATGAAAATGAAAACTATGTAACTGCTGGTATAAACGTTATAGAGCAGATGGGGAACGAGGAGTACGTTTACTTTAGCATAGGAGACAAACAGTTTACTGCAAGACTTGACTCTAAAAAGGTAAAAAACACAAAATATGGAGTAAACTACGACTTCTGGTTCGACATGGACAAATGTCATGTGTTTGATTTTGAAACTGAAGAAAATATATCATTATAAGAGGGGGAATAATTAATGAAAACTTGGATAAAAGTTTTAACTGTTTTAGCGATGGCGTTATCATTAATCGCATGCGGGAAAAAAGAGGTAGAAAAAAAAGAAATTGTTGTATGGGAGACGATGGATGTTAATGATAGAAAAGCTTTTGTGAATATTGTTGATGAATTTATGAAAGAAAATCCTAGTATTAAAATAAGCGTGACCCATTATGAGGGTGAGCAGCTTAGAGTAAACTTTCAAAATGCCACTCTAGCAGGTCAAGGTCCTGATATCATATACGCTCCAAACGATACTATTGGTATATTTACAGTTTCAGATCTGATAAAACCAGTTGATGAAATTGTATCTAAAGAGTTTTTAAATAGTATTGATCCAGCGGCTCTTGAGTCTGGTGCAATTTCTGGAGTTTATTATCAAATTCCAGCTATAAGAGGTAACCAAATAGCGCTGCTTTACAACAAAAATATGGTAAAAGAAGCTCCAAAAAATTGGGATGAGTTCCTAAAAGTTGCATCAAAATTCCAAAAAGTTGATAAAAACAATCCTGAAAACTCAACTTACGGATTACTATACCTAGAAAAAGAGCCTTACTGGTTCATAGGCTGGTACAACGGTTTCGGCGGAAAAGTTATGAACGACAAATATGAGCCTACACTAAACAACGATGCCATGGTAAAAGCGCTTCAATTTGTATATGACATTAGAAATAAATACAATCTTGGAGAAGCTGGTATGGACTATGATATGTCGGCAGAAATGTTCAAGCAAGGTAAGACAGCTTTTACACTAAATGGCCCTTGGTCTTGGAATGACTATGTAAAAGCTGGGATAGATCTTGGAATTACTCCAATGGTTATGCCTGAAGGAAGAAACGCAGTTTTCTACTCAGCAACTAAAGGTTATTCTATTTCCAACGAATTACCTGAAGACAAGTATGAGGATGTAAACAAATTCTTCGAATTCATTTTTATGCCGGAAAACAATGCGAAATTTGCACTTGCTCAATCTCAGATACCTACAGTAATTGCTGCAAGAGACTTAGAAGAAATCAAGGGGAATGCATTGATTCAAAGCTCTATAGCAACTGTAAAAGATACAACACATATGCCGATTGTAGCAGAAATGAGAGCTATCTGGGATGGTATGAGACCTAACCTAGAAGCTGTAATCAATGGTCAAATGACTCCAAAAGAAGCTGCTGCTAAAATGCAACAAGATGCAGAAGCTGGAATCAAGGCAATAAGAGGAGAGTAGTCTAATACGGGATACTTACCGCAAAACTATTTTTAAAGAAAGAGAGATTTCTTATGGAAAGTAAAGCAATTAAAAGCAGTTTTCTTAATATAAAAAAAGACTTTACTAAAGTAAAAAGTGAGGGCTCTACCTATATGGGTAGGGCTACAGCTTACTACTTCATTCTGCCGGCTATAACTATTTTGGCGCTGATGGTTTTCTACCCTCTGCTCTACGGTTTTTACCTTTCGATCACGGATATGAGTTTGAAGACCTTTAAAAACCCTAGCATAGTAGGTTTGAGAAACTATTTTGACGTACTTAAAAACCCGAGGATACTTAGAACCCTGCTTAGAACAGTTGTTTGGACCTTTGTAAACGTAGGTGCGCACGTAACTCTAGGTCTTACCTTGGCGGTTATACTAAACAGAAAACTTCCAGGCAAAAAGTTTTTGAGGATATTTCTTATAATTCCATGGGCAATGCCGCAATACATATCGGCTCTTACCTGGAAAGGAATGTTCAACCTTAAATTCGGAGCTGTAAACATATTCCTGCAAAAAATTGGAATTGACCCAGTTCCATGGCTTTCGGAACCTACAATGACCTTTATTGCAGCTATAATCACAAATATCTGGCTTGGGTTCCCTTTCATGATGATGGTTGCCCTTGGGGCGCTTCAGTCAATTCCTGCTGACCTGTACGAGGCCGCAGAAATAGACGGTGCCAGCTCGTGGCAGCAGTTTAAAAACATAACCCTGCCGATGCTTAAACCGGCAATGACTCCATCCATAGTTTTAGGGACAGTATGGACCTTCAACATGATGAATGTAATACTTATAATAGCTGGTGGATTTGGAAACGATAAAACTCAGATCCTTGTTACAGAGGTTTATAGAATGTCGTTCCAATTCTACAGATATGGCTATGCGGCTGCATATTCAGTGCTAATATTTATTATCCTGCTTGTATTCGGAATAAACTACGTGAAAAAAAGCAAGGTATTAGGAGAGGATTAGGATGAAGCTAAGAAATATATATTTTGAAAAAAGAGATTCCAACTTAAAGATAGTGCTGATGTATATTATATTGGGAATATTTTGCATTATCACTGTGTACCCGCTTTTAAACGTATTTTCAATATCACTCAGACCCGGCGACCAGATATTTTCGATGTCTCTTAGAATAATACCTAAAAACTGGTCGTTTGCCAACTACAAAGATGTGATATTTAAAAAAGACCTGCTGCTGTGGCTCAGAAATTCATTTATAATCTCCACACTAACAGCCATAATCAGCGTAGCCTTTTCGGTAACGGCGGCCTATTCTTTCTCAAGGTTCAGATTCTGGGGGAGAAAAATGGGAATGATGACATTTTTGGTTACGCAGATGTTCCCGGCGCCAATGCTTCTGCTTCCGACATATGTAATACTGGTAAAACTTCATCTCATAAATAGCTTTGCCGGACTTTTGATACCTTATGTGGCAATGGCGGTTCCGTTTTCCGTATGGAACCTGAAAGGGTATTTTGATACTATACCGAAATCGCTTGAAGAGAGCGCCTACATCGACGGATGTAACGTTTGGCAGTCGATGATTAAAATAGTATTGCCGCTTTCGCTTCCTGCGCTGGCTATAACCGCTCTTTTCTCCTTTATGGTGGCATGGTCGGAGTTCGTAGTAGCGAGGATAATACTGACGAAGTCAAATCTGTTGACCCTTCCTTTGGGGCTAATACAGTTGCAAGACCAATTCTCAACATCATGGGGTTTGTACTCGGCAGCAGCTATAATAACTACCCTTCCGGTAGTAATGATGTTTATAGGGCTGTCTAAGTTTATAGTAGGTGGACTTACAGTAGGTGGAGTAAAAGAATAGTTAACTTCAATATTAATTATTTCAATACAGAAAATTGGGGTTATAAAAGTTATAATTTGAAACAGCTGACAAATACCCATATCTCAAGTATGGGTATTTGTTAGATAACGATGTTAT
>QKCP01000151.1 GCA_003246855.1 Ilyobacter polytropus | reverse complement strand
TCTATTCTTTATTTATTAGTTTAAAAATAAAGAATCCTGATTTGTATTCAAAAATTTATAATAAAAACTACAAAATTACTGATATAGATGAAATTATTAGTTCTTTTGATAAAGTGTATAGTGATAATAAAGAGCTCGATGTTATTCATAATGAGTCTTTGATAAATATTTTAAGACTTAATTTAACATTTGTTTCAGAAAAAAATGATAGAAGGTTTAATAAAATAGCAGATAATCATGAATGGTTAAATTCAGTTGACTTAAAAGATTTTTTTGATCGACAGAGTGGAAATTTGAAAGTTTTTAATGAAATTGAATTTTTAGAAAATTTTAAATTTGAATTTTGATATATTGATTTTTTTAATGGAATTATGCATGACAAAAAAGAATTTATTAAAGGATGATATCGATAATGGAATTAAGAGATATAACAACAATAAATTAAAATTTGCTGTATTTAAAAGTTAAAAAAATAAAAGCATAATATATTACGCTGTTCACCGAATGTTTTGGTGGTTATAATGCGAATATATTATGCTTACTTTTTTATTTCTCTTCTATGCCCATATAGATGTGCTCGAACTCGTGTACCGCTTCCCTTAACTGGTCTACCGCCTTAGGGTCCGCATTCTGCTTCGCCTTCATTGCGTACACTATGACCTCGTGCGCCGCTTTTAGGCTATCTACGTAGTGTGGGTAGTCCTCACTCTTCTTATCAGCTGGCTTTATCCTCTGTGTTAGAAAATACTGCGACATGATCTCCTGCATCTTGTCTGCATGCTCTTCCTTGTTCACCACCCAGCGAACGAGCTGGTTGTAATTCTTTTCGCCTTCCTTAGAGAGGCTTATTATTTCATTTGTGGATTTCTCTATGGTTGTGACGTCCTCGTAAAGTAGCTTTATCCTAAGTTCATCATCATAGATACCGCAGGGGATCTCACAGTGAGCAAAGCCTAATTTAAATACAAGCGCCAATAATCCAAGGATCAATAATAATTTTTTCATGATTTTCACCCCGTTTGATTTAATAAAAACTCTACTCAGTTTTTATACACCTATTACGGAGAAATCCTTTAAATTCGCGCCAGGAATTCCTTACTGAGGACTGCCCTTAGCTCATAAAGTGGAAAGTAAAACTCCGGCATCCCAGATGAGTACGGTGCCAGCTCGTAGAGGGGGAACTGCAGCACCAGGTTTTTCCCCTGGAAGTAGAAGATAGCCTTGTCGATATCTATGTAGGCATCTTCGAAAAACATGAATTTTGTAGGGTCATCATCATCTTTGGCGTTGTCTAAACGCATATTTTTCGCTACCAATTTAGTTAAAAGCCCCTTGTAGTTAACATTTGGTTTGAACAAATTTTTAAGGTATATTTTTTTTTCTGTTTTTTGGTCTATATTGAAACTGTATACCTTGGTAATTCCATGGCTCCCACCAGTGTAGCTGTTGATTTCATAGACCAGGCTCAATATGTTTAGCCCGTTTTTTTTGACTTCGTAGGTGGAGAAAAGCTCAAATGGGAGCAGTGCCGACGAGTTTTTAGAGCCTTTCATGGAATTGTAAAATTCTGTGGAAATTTTTTTTAAAGCCCCGGATTCAGATTTGGTTATGCTCTCTATCTCGCTATTTATGCTTTTTACTGTTGCCGGGTTAGAGCTTTTCAGCACAGGGATCTTACTGTTTATATAGTAAGATCCGTTTTTCTCTACCCTTATCGTTTCCCCTACCTGCACGGAGAACGCGAATGAGAAAATGCTAAAAAACAAGGATACTAATTTTTTCATGCTAAATCTACTCCCCATAGAACCTTTTATATTTTTCGTAATTATTAAGTACTTTTTTTACATAATTCCTAGTTTCATCAAAAGGGATGCTGTCTATATCTAGGTGCCCCTTTATGTCCTTTTTCCATTTTTTTACGTTTGAAGGTCCGCCGTTATAAGCGGCAGCCACCAAATCTACTTTACCGTCAAATATATTCACCAATTCACTTAAATACTTTATCCCTATTTCGATATTTTTTTCAGGGGTAAGTAGTTCCTCCACTGTGATTTCTGGGTTAAACTGCTTAGCAGTTGGAAGGATTATCTGCATAAGCCCGTATGCAGAAGCAGACGAAACTACATCCTTGTTAAAAAGGCTCTCCTGCCTCATTACACTGTAGGCCAGAGCGGGGCTAACGCCGTAGATGGAACTGTACTTTTCTACTATATCCCTATAGAAACGTGGGTATAATAGTTCGTTTAGGTTGTTGTAATTCTGCGATTCGTAAATGTTGTTGTACGCAGTCCTCAGAGAGAAATGGTACAGGTCCAGCTTCTTTAAGTAGTCTGTGAAGATATAGTTTCGTAGTATAGCCTCTTCTTTTGGGATACTCAATGTGTCTAGCTCTATCTTTACAAGCTCTGGATCTTTGAGGTTGTAGACATCTTCCAACTTATTAATCTGGTCTTTGTATACAGATTTTTTCCAAAGTATAGGGTAGTCCTTTGAGGTGGAACTGGTACCTAGTATGTTTGAAGCTCTCTCGAAATAGTAAGAGTTTTTATTGTATTTCAATATCCAATTCAGGTAGTTTTTGTTGTTTGACAACTCATACATCTTGAACCTCAAAAAAGCGGAGTATTCAGAATATGGATATTTTTTTATGAACTCAACGGCTTCCATTTTAAATGCCATAAGCATATTGTTTTTTAGGTAGGTATCCAGGAGTTCCTCATGTGCACTGGATGAATTTATTTTTTTTAAAATTTCAATTGATTTATCGGCTTCACCCAAAATGGAGTACATCCTGGCTTCCAAAAATTTTGAGCTTAGATAGTAATTGCCGTTTGTTACCTTGGATAAGGATTCTATAGCCCCCCTCACGTCACCCTTCCTTCTGACGGCGTTTGCCAAAAAGTATAGGTTGTCATGGGAGCCGTCCTCAAGATAGTACTTATTTGACAGTTCAACCACAGAATCATAATCTTTTGCCCTTGTAAAGGAGTTTAAGATTTTAAGCTTCACCTCTTTTGAGTTTTCAAACTCCAAAAACCTTTGATATACTATGGCGGCTTTGGGGTACTCTCCCTTTGAAAAAAAGGAATCTCCCAGAGGAACTAAGTCCTCTTTGTTTATTTTTTCCAGCCTGCTTAGGTCATTTTTATACTTGATATCTTCTATATAGGAGTAATATTGGTCGATTTTTTTTAATTTTTCCAATGCCGCTTTTTCAAACGGGATAAGCTCGATTGAGAAGTAATCCTTTATAAGTTTTTTAAGCCAATCCTCTGCGACTTTTTCCTCTTTTAACTGGAGATAGGATAATCCGATATAATAGTAAATATCATACTCAAAAAGAGATTTCTTATAATTTTTGAAGTATGAAGACGGCATCTTGTACTCCAAAGGTACATATTCCGCCAATTTAAGGTTTTTTATAGCTTCGTTGTATTTGCCGAGTTCAAAGTATGTCATGCCTATGTAGTAGTAAGCGTAGTGACTGCTAAGCACTTTTGAGTCTGGGTAATTTTCCAAAAGATTTAGGAATTCCTGCTCGGCCTTATTGTACTCCTTTCCTTCGTAATAAGACTTTCCGCTAAGAAACGTCTTATAGTCATCCATTGAGGCAGAAAAAACTGCCGACGATAAAAAAAACACGTACATTAACAGTAAAAGTTTTTTCTTCATGATTATCTCCTCCTAATACTTAGTATAGGAAATTAAACCAAAAATTTCAACAAAAAGAATGTTTGAATTGATTTATAAAAAATAGTATAATTTTAGTAAAATAAAGTTTTTGGGGTGTTGAAATGGGAGTAATAAATATACTGGATGAGTCTGTTTCGAATATAATAGCCGCAGGCGAAGTTGTAGAGAATCCGTCTAGTATGGTAAAAGAACTGATTGAAAACAGCATAGACTCTGGCGCCGATATGGTGAAAATATATATAGAGAATAGTGGAAGATATGTGAAAATAGTAGACAATGGTAGCGGGATGGATAAGGACGACCTTTACCTTTGTACAGAAAGGCATGCCACCAGTAAAATAAGGAGTAAAGTCGACATTTTTCAGTTGACAACCTACGGGTTCAGGGGTGAAGCACTTGCTTCAATAGCGTCAGTATCCAAAGTCTACATAGCCAGCCGTACAGCTGAAAAAGAAACCGGTCACAGCATAACCGTGAACGCCGGTAAAATAGTAAAAAGTGAGGAAGTTTCTAAAAATGTTGGAACAGAAATAGAGGTTAAAGATCTTTTCTTCAATACGCCTGCAAGGCTGAAATTCTTGAGGAAAAAATCCACTGAATACACAAAGATAAGGGATATAGTGCTTAGGGAAGCTCTCTCAAATTATGATATAAGTTTTTCCCTTGTGTTAGAAGGCAAGGAGACGGTGAAAACAAGCGGTAGAGGAATACAAAATACACTACTGGAGCTTTTCGGGAAAAACGTACTTAAAAATTTAATGGAATTTCAATACGGTTTCGTGGGCAACGGCAATTTACTAAAGTCATCCAAAGAGTATATTTTTACATACGTTAACGGCAGATACGTTAAGTCCCAAATAGTAGAAAAAGCTGTAGTGGATGCCTACTATACAAAGCTTATGAAAGGTAAGTACCCATTTGCAGTTGTATTTTTGGAAATAGACCCTTCTGAAGTAGATGTGAACGTCCATCCGTCCAAGAAAATTGTTAAGTTTTCAAATAACGGGAGGGTGTATAATTTAATAAGAAGGGCTGTTGAAGAGAAGCTTTACGAGGACGACAGGGAAAACACTCCCGTGGTGGAATCTGAAGAAAATGAAAATAACTTTTTTACCCTAGAGGAATTCAAAAGTATAGGGGTAAATAAAAAAGAGGAGGCTCAGGTGAACTTCAAGGATGAGGTTCTTAAAACTAAGACCCAGCCTCTTCTAAATGAAAAAAGAAGTTTTGAAGTTCACGACGAGAAGAAGCCTGAAACTACAAGCTACCACGAAAAAGTGCTACCTGAAAGTACATTTACAGAGGTTTCAGTGGCCGAGGACGAGCCCGTTTATGCGAAAGAGAGCGTACGGGAAAACAGAGTGATAGGCCAGCTGAATAATATGTACATACTTGTGGAAGGACTGGATGGATTGGAAATTTATGACCAGCATATAGTACACGAAAGAATATTGTACGAAGAGCTGAAGGATAGCTACTATAAACACGGTATAGCTAGTCAAAGTCTTTTGGTTCCTCTAAAATTAGAATTAGACTACACCGAAAAAAAGCTGGTAGAGGATAACTTAGAACTTTTGTTGGAGTTTGGGTTTGAGCTGGAAGAATTTGGTGAAAAGGAGATGCTGGTAAGGGCGGTTCCTGTGTTTGATTTTAGGTCAAGCATAGAGGATACCTTTAATTATATGCTCTCAGAGATTAAAAACGATATGAAACAGCTCGACTTCAGGGAAAAAGTGATAATTTCAATGTCGTGTAGAAACGCAATTAAAGCAGGCGAAAAGCTGAAAAACGATGAAATGGAGCTTTTGATAGGCAAGCTGCACAAAATAGGCAAGTATACTTGTCCACACGGTAGACCTATAATAATAAGGATGCCCTATCTTGAGCTCGAGAAGAGATTCGGCAGAAGAAAATAAAAAATACTTGACTTAGGACTGCTATTTTAATATTATGAGTGGGTAATAAATTTAACAGGGAGTAGTGTATTGGTTAACGTTAATCTTGTATGTGTCGGAAAAATAAAAGAAAAATATATCGAAAATGGTATGGCTGAGTTTGTTAAAAGAATGAAACCGTACGCAAAGCTCAGTATAATAGAACTAAAAGAAGATGGGAATGATAAAAACAGAGAAAGTTCCATAGACAAAGAATCAGATGAAATAATTAGGGTCATTGAGAAACATAGGGGTTACACCATACTAATGGATGTAAACGGCAGGAAGTTTAGCTCTGAGGGGATGGCTGAAAAGATTGAAAACCTCACTGTTACAGGAAGCAGCACGTTGAACTTCATAATAGGTGGTTCCTATGGAGTATCTGACAAACTAAAAAATGTTGTTGATTTAAAAATGAGTTTCTCTGATTTGACTTTTCCACACCAGTTGATGAGACTGATATTTCTAGAGCAGCTGTATAGATGGTTTAGCATATTAAACAACGGAAAATACCACAAGTAGTCAGAAAGAGGTGAGAAAGATGTATGCTGTTGGAGAAACTTTTTATTATGATATAGAAGAGTACGAGGAAGAATTTGAGGTAATAGGGGACGTCATGACCAAGGGCAAAGAATATATAATAGCTGAGGACTTGAGCGAACATGACAGATATGTATTCTTATACGACGAAGGAGAAGAAACATTAATTCTCATAGAAGAAGAAGAAGAACTAGAGCGCATAATGAACCAGTGGGAAGAACAAGTTTTTGGAACCTCTGGGGAAATGGATTTCTGGGATGATGACGAGTACTACGAAAGGGAAGACGAGATTGATTCTGAGGAAATGTACGATGAAGTTGAGTCGTTTGATGAATTTGAAGAGGACGAGGAGTCTTTCTTTGGAAGCATAATTGAAAAAGACGATGAGGCCCCGTTCTATGGAGATCTACTAGACAGATAGGAGTGATATTTTGCAACTGAGGATAGAGAGCAAGGACAGCTTCGGTGACGAATTTGACAACGTGTACAGCGCCGAAAAGCACTCAGGAGAAAAAGGAAGAAAATACACTTACATGGACGAGCATGGCGAGACACTAATATACGTGCTAAAGGACAGCGTGAACATAGTTAGAAATGGCGAGATAAAGAGCACGCAAACTCTGAAAGAGGGGGCTAGAACAAAGTTTACGTATAAAACCTCGTATCTTTTAAGAGAGTTCACAGTTTACACAAAAAAACTGAATATAGAAAATAAAAAAATTAAAATAAGCTACTCCATATATGATGGAGAGGAACTTTTAAACGATATAGAGATGTCTATAAAAGAAATAAAAAATTCTTAAGATAGGGCAAATTATTTTGCTCTATTTTTTATGGGTAGGTGATGAACTTGAAGAAAATCTTTACCGTACTACTGATATATCTTACAGTGCTTGTATACGGGTCGGAGCAGAAAATATTGAGAATTAACTTTACATCTATTGCCCCCTCTATCGTCGAAGTTCCTGTAGGAGAAGCTCTGGACGTAATATTTGAGGAGCCCGCCACCGGCATAGCGCATAGTGTAGTAGCTAAACCTGCGAACTCTGAAATAAGGGTGGAAAATTTAGAAAATGGGGAAAAAATTTATTTTACAAGGCCCGGAGAATACGAAATTTTATTCAGTAAGAATCCGGATTTTCAAAAAAATGTCAAAATAAAAGTTATGTCAAATTATCAATTTACTGAGAAAGAAATTTATGATATAATACAAGGCGGTTATATTTCTAAAAATTTGCCATTAGTTGGGAAATATGTGGAGATATTGCGTTATTCCTACCCGGAATCTATGTACATGAAGGAAGCCTTATATGATCTATTTCAGCTTTTGTATGAAAGCATGGTGTATGACAGGGCAATACTTGTTGGTAAGGAGATACTCGAGGAATACAAATTAAACAGTTATGAAAAAGAGGAGTTAATGCTAAGTTTGGCAGATATTTACGAGAAAAACGGCGAAGCTGAAAAAAGTTTTGATATATATAGGGAGCTCTCTTTGCAAAGCAGGCACTATGGCGATATACTGGCAAAAAAATACATAGACTTTGGTGCAGATACGCCAAAATCCATCGAATTTCTTGAAAAACATTACGGAGAAACCCTTGGTGAGGAAATCGCAGAATATTTAGCTGCCTACTACTACAAAAAAGATATTAAAAAAGCGATACCTTACTATAAAAGGCTGGGCAACTTAGAAAAACTAGCAGAAATATATATAGCGGTCGAAGATTTCGAAAAGCTTGAAGACTTAAAAGAGAGTATGGACAGCAAAACTTTAGAACTGATAGAACTTTTAAAAGAGCAACACGAGTTAGAAAAGCAGGCCCAATATTATTTTAAAACAGCTGGTGAAAACCTGGAGACAGGGAAATACGGGATAGCTGAGATGTATTATGAGAGAATCCTTGACGCAAGCAGGGACAAAATTTTATTAAAAAAAGCTCATTACAAACTGATGGAACTTTTCTACATACGCGGGGATTATGCAAGAGCTTTAGAAAGTCTGACAGATTATTCGGAGAAATACGGTGCTCAAGACGATTTGGAGGTACTGGATTATTTAGCTATTTTGAACTACAAGTTGCAGAATTATTCTGAAAGCAAGGCTTATTTTGGAAGAATATTAGAGAAGTATCCGAAAACAACAGTAGCCAGAAGGGCTAAGATATATATGATAAAAATAGAAAAAAATTAAAATAAAAAATTGAGAAGGAGTCTAGATATGAGTAGCATGGAAAAAAGTGAAAATCAGATTGTTCAAGACAAATGGGCGAAAGTAGAAGAACTAAAGACACTAGGGTTGGAACCATTCGGTAGAAAATATGAAAAAAAACATACTGTTAACGATATATTGAAGTTTGAAGATGACTGCGATGATGACTTTAAGACTGCTGGAAGAATAATGTCTTACAGAAGAATGGGGAAAAATGTGTTTGCCCATATAGAAGATCAATCTGGCAGAATCCAAATATATGTTAAAAAAGATACAGTTGGAGAAGAAGCTTACGAAATAATAAAAAACATGGCTGTAGGAGATTTTATAGGTGTAGAAGGTAACCTTTTTAAAACTAAGACAGGGGAGCTTACTTTGAGAGTTTCCAATTTTGAGGTTTTATCAAAAAACATTAGGCCACTTCCCGAAAAATTCCACGGATTAACAGACGTTGAAACAAGATATAGACAAAGATACCTAGACCTTATAATGAACAGGGATGTAAAAAATACGTTCATAACAAGGACTAGAGTAATCAACTATATAAGAAAGTTCCTAGAGAACAAGGGATTTTTAGAAGTTGAAACACCGATGATGCACTCAATAGTTGGTGGAGCAACAGCAAAGCCATTTGTAACTTACCATAATACTTTGGATATGGAGCTTTATCTAAGAATAGCACCTGAGCTTTATTTGAAAAGGCTTATAGTCGGTGGATTTGATAAGGTGTTTGAAATAAACAGAAATTTCAGAAACGAAGGGATCTCAACAAGACACAACCCAGAATTTACAATGATAGAGCTTTACCAAGCATATGCTGACTACAACGATATGATGGATATAACGGAAGAACTTATGTCTTCCATGGTAAAAGAACTTTTCGGGACCGAAACTTTACCATATGAGGACGTAGAAATAAATTTTGCACAACCTTGGAAAAGAATCACCATGAATGATGCGGTTAAAGAAAAGACCGGCAAAGATTTCAAAAATATGACTGATGAGGAAGCAAGGGTAGCAGCTAAAGAATTGAGAGTTGAAGTAGAAGCCAGCATGAGTAAGTATGCCGTTTTAAATGAGGTTTTCGAAGCAAAAGTAGAGCATACTTTAATACAACCTACATTCATAACAGAGTACCCAAAAGAACTTTCTCCACTTGCTAAAAGCTGCAAAGACTCTGATGAGTGGGTTGATAGATTTGAGTTGTTCATCTATGGAAGGGAAATAGGAAACGCATATTCTGAGTTGAACGATCCTAAAGACCAATATGAGAGGTTTGCTGATCAGGTTGCTAAAAAAGAAGCTGGAGACGAAGAAGCACAAATGATGGATTTGGATTATGTGCAAGCTCTAGAGTACGGAATGCCTCCTACAGGTGGATTGGGATTAGGAATAGACAGGATAGTTATGCTTATGACAAACTCTTCTTCTATAAGAGACGTAATATTATTCCCGCAAATGAGAAAAAAATAGGTAATGTAACAAACTTTGTGTTTTTGCCTAAACTCAACTACTGAAAAACCAACAGGCTCTCTAGAATAAATATTCTGAGAGTCTGTCTTCATATTTAATTGCCAATTGTCCTAATATTTGATCCCAACCTCTTTTAATTCCTC
>QKCP01000051.1 GCA_003246855.1 Ilyobacter polytropus | reverse complement strand
CAGCTAAACTTCGGGCTTGTGCTATATCCTTTTCTATAAGTAACGCTATAAACTCTTCGCCACCCCACCTGAAGAAGAGTTCTGGGTTTTCTAGTTGATCATAGACAGAACTGGAAACTGTTTGTATAACTTTGTCGCCTGCGAAATGCCCATGTATATCATTTATCTGCTTGAAATTATCTATGTCGAACAAGATGATGGAGAAAGTTGAGTTCTGGTCCTTTATTTGTTGGAGTATTTTTGAGGTGACTCTATCAAACGACTGCCTGTTGTAGATGCCGGTAAGCTTGTCGGTGGCGGCTATTTTTTCAAGTGTTTTTTGATATGGAATAACTGTGAAATTTGTCAAAACTAGTACCACGACAGTAACGAGTAAGCATATGCTTAGATTTAGGAGAAGAGCGTTCAAAATCCCTTTTGTTATAGGTTTTTCGTTTTGCTCCACTATAAGGTACCACTCTAATTCGGGGATATAGCGGCTGTTTAGGTGTATCAACTCGCCGTTTTTCCGATAGCTACTCGAGGTACTGTCTAGACCCAGAATTTTATCGCTTATTGAATACATTCCGGTCATACTTTTTATGTTGCTATTTTTTTTATTAAAAGATGATCCGTGAAGGGCTATGTTGCCCTGTTTGTCTAAAAAATATATTTGACAGCCGTAGTTGTTTTGGTACTTCTCGATAAGTTTTTTTACGGCGTTTACTGTAAGTCCAACCCCTGTGGCGCCTATATAGTTATTGTTGTAGTCATGCACCTTATAGTTTATGAAAACGGTCATAGCGTCTTTGTTTGCCATGTCAGGGTCAACGTTTATTTCGTAGTCTTGTGCCATGTTTTTCACACGGAAATACCACTCATCCCTGTGTTCGTCTGGGCTCACGGTTTTAAGTATTCCGTTTAAATGGTAGTATGTCTTCGTTTTTTCCGATACAAGGAAGCTGGTAAAGGTGCCATACCTTAGCTGTATAGTTTTGAGGTATTTCCTTATTTTTTCCTCGTCCTTTTCGCCGTCTAGCATCCAGTCCCTGACAAAGGTATCTGATGCCATAAGTGATGATATAAAAATAGGTCTTAGCAGGTCCCTTTGGATTTCGGAATATATGTTGTCACTAGTCATTGGGAGCTCGTTTTTCTTTATTTGCGAACGAAGTGACGACAGTGATGTGAAATAGCTGGCTAAGCTTGTGATTAAAAAACCTGAGACTATCAGCAGGCTGATCACTGTAATAAGTCGATTTGTCCTTTTTTTCATGTGTTCCTCCTTTTGAATTTTTAATTTTTAGAGGTTTTCGCTGTCAGCGGCAGTAATCATTCTATAAGAAGTATGTATTACTATTCATCAACTATTATCCCGAAAAATATATAAAATGTAAATACCATTTTCAGAATAATGAAAAAATATGCTTTGGAGTAGATAGAACTATAATTTTAAGTGAGTATGGAGGGATGTATGAAAAAAAGCATGGCTTTGAAGTTAGTTAACATGTTTTTGGTCCTTAGTTTTATTGGGATAGTTTTAGTGGTTGGGCTTAGAAGAATTTTGCCTACTGATATATTTTATGCCGTCCACCCAAAACTTGGATATCTGTTTGTAACACTTGCGTTTATGCATATAGCCTTGAACTGGAACTGGATAAAGTTCAACTTCTTAAAAAAGAATAAAAAAAATTAGAGCCTAAAAAACCAGTACTTTTTGGCAATATGCTGCAGCACATGTTTGTGGTTATTTTTACCCATAGATTAAAAAATAACAATTTTTAATCTGTAAATTGACTTTTATTAAAGATGTTTAATTGTTGCTTTTCTTGAAATTAAAGTTTGGTGGTGGCGTCGTATCATATCTTTAAAAGTTACATAGAGTTTAAATTTAGGCTATAGTAGGGATTGATTTGGAATGATGAAAAATACTTTGTTTTTTTTTAAGTTTTTCGGAAAAAACATAAAAATTAAATTATGATTAACAAAAAAACTTGAACTATTTCTTTAAATTTGTTACACTAGTGCTAAGTTTTTAGACGGTAAAGGTTATGAAAGATTACAGGAGGAAAGAATAATGAAGAAATTAGGATTACTGCCAAGACTTTTTGTCGCTATATTGGCAGGAATAGTTTTAGGTTCCACAGGCATACTTCCGATTGTGAAAATATTGGCTACTTTTAATGCTGTGTTCGGGAATTTTTTGGGATTCATGATACCGCTTATAATAGTGGGGTTTGTTGCCCCTGGAATAGCTGATCTCGGGAAAAAGGCAAACAATATATTTATTTCTACTGTTGCCATTGCGTATACTTCCACTATAATAGCAGGTCTTTTAGCTTTTTTTGCTGGAAAGGCAGTACTGCCAAAACTGGTAAACAAGTTAGGCGGACTCGGAGAAAAAAGTGGTATAGATATTTCGCCTTACTTTACAATTGAGATGCCAGCTGTCATAGGAGTAATGTCCGCTTTGGTATTAGCGTTTTTGCTTGGACTAGGTATGGCAAATCTGAAAGAAAAAAACCTTTTTAAAGCTGTGTCGGACTTACAAAAGATAGTAAGTAAAGTAATATCTAAAGTCGTAATTCCGCTTATTCCGGTTCACATTGCAGGTATATTTTCAAGGATTACCGCAGAAGGTAGGCTTTTGGCTACCATAAAGGCGTTTTCTTCAATTTTTGCACTAATACTGGCGATGCAGGCAGTTTACATAATGATCCAGTACATAGCTGTGAATGCATACACTGGTAAACCCCTTGTTGGTGCACTTAAAAATATGCTTCCGGCATATTTTACAGCTGTGGGGACGCAATCGTCTGCAGCCACCATACCTGTTAGTTTGGAGTGTTCTAGGAAAAACGGTGTGGAAGAGGATGTGGTGGATTTTGTGGTGCCTTTATGCGCGACTATACACCTGGCCGGAGATACTATAGCATTAGTTTTAGGTAGTATGGGGTTCATGCTTGGTATGGGTGTAGAGCCCACCATGGCCATGATGTTTCCGTTTATACTTATGCTAGGTGTAACCATGGTTGCAGCACCTGGTATACCAGGTGGAGGGGTGATGGCTGCTTTGGGGCTTCTTGAAAACATGCTTTCGTTTGGTGCTTCGCATCAGGCACTTATGATAGCACTTCATTTTTCTCAAGACAGCTTTGGTACAGCTACAAATGTAACTGGCGATGGTGCTATAGCAATAATAGTAAATAAGATATCTAAAAAATATTCAAAAATAAAAGCAGAAACAATTTAAAAGGAGCCAAATGGCTCCTTTTAAATTTCTGATTATTGCTAAAACCTTTTCCTTTCAGAGAGTATTATAAATTCCTTTATGCTCTCACTTTTTATTCTTAACCAGTTTTCTTCAAAACCTTTCTCCAAAGAAATTTTAGCAATTGCAGCTAGAGTTTGCAGATGGAACTTTTTATCGTTTTTGGTTCCTATAAGAATAAACATACATTTTATAGAGTCAGCTTTTTCACTGAATCGTATGCCTGATTTATTTCTAACAATAAAAAGTTTTAAGATATCCTCGTTTACTACTATATGTGGTATGGCTAAAAATTCATTTATGGCGGTATGTTCTATTCCTTTCCTAGAAAAGAATTCCTTTTTTACGCTTTCGGTGTTTACACTGTACTCTTTGTGCAGTTCTGAAATACAAATTTTAAAAACTTCATCTAGATTTAAAGTTTTATCAAAGTCGAATACTGTGGAGTTTAGCACCAAGTCATCAAATCGGTCTAACTCTATCTCGTCTCTGTTGAGGACAATCTCTCTTAACTCTTTTTCCAAATGGCGATTTGCCACTTTTTTGTCTATGATCCTTTCTAGGATCAATCCTATAGCGAACTGCCCGCTGTACTTTTTTCTTCCGTAGAAAAAGTATACCCCTAAGGTAAGGGCCAGGAAGAAAAAGGCAATCTCCACAGAAGCTATCCCCATATCAACAATCAGTATAATATATATCGCCACACTGATTATTTGTAAAAATGGATAAAACTTTGTTTTAAATGATGGGCGGTAAGTTTCTAGTTTGCTCTCTCTTAATATAATCACTGATATATTTGTAAGTATATATGTCAAAAGTATAACCGACGAAGCCATTTTTACAAGCACTTCCAACTTTAGGAAGCCTGCTGAAATTATAAAGGCGCCGGTAACCAGTATGGAGGTTGAAGGAGTTTTGAACCTATGGCTTACCTTGCTTATAGATGTTGGGATAAGGTTATCCTTTGCAAGGGCTAGTGGATATCTAGAAGCGGCCATTATCCCAGCATTTGCTGTTGATAAAAAAGCCAGTACGGCACCTATGGACATCATTATATACCCCTTGTTTCCGAAAATTATATAGGCGCTATCTGCAAGGGGGGTTAGATTTCCTGACATAGCTCCCCCTAATGTACCAACAGTAATGAAAAGGATTGCGGTATATAGTATGGTTACCAATACAATTGAGGCTATTATTCCTTGGGATATATTTTTTTTTGGAGCTATAACCTCTTCGGATATACTGGCTACGTTTATAAGCCCGCCAAACGATACAAAGATGAAAGAAGCTGTGGATATAGATGAGTTTATCCCGGTTCTGAAAAATGGTAGATAATTTTCGGTATTTAAGGATGTTGTTCCGGAAAATATAAAAAACCCCAGTATTACAAGAAGGGATATGACGATTATATTCTCAAACTTACTAGCAAGCTCAACGCCGACTATATTTAGAATTATAAAGACTACTGCAAATGATATGTAGGAAAAAATTGGGTTGATATTGAAGTTAATACGCAGAAGTTCTGAAAGCCCGTATATGGCAAAAGCGCTTTTTAAAGATAGGGCGAACCAGCTGAGTATGCCAGAAATTGTACCAGCCAGAGGTCCCAGACTCCTGTTTATGAAGAAATAATCACCGCCGGCTTTTGGCATGGCAGTAGAAAGCTCTATGATGCTTAAAATACCCAAGAAAGCCAGAACCCCGCCGAGGAAATAGGAGAAGATAACTGATGGCCCTGCTTTTTCATAGGCTATGCCCGGAAGAATAAAAATACCGGAACTTATCATTGCCCCGGAAGCTATGCAGAACACATCGATGAACTTTAACTTTTTTTCCAGTTTCATAGAATCCTCCTCTTTTAGTCTATGTTCATTTTTCTGTATATTTAATACGAGTTCCGGTTGGGATTTCCTCTTTTATCCAGAAGGCTGCAATCGTGAAAACGGTACCTTAGATCATGGAACAAAAAACTTTAACATGGAATTAAATTGTGGTATACTCTAAAATAGAGTTCTTATGCTTTGGAGCACTTAAATATACTTAGAGAGAGTGGTGTCGATATGTATAAAAAGTTGAATTTTGGTTTTCTTTTTCTGCTGGCTTCTATAACTTTTTCTCAGGAAAATATAGGACAAAGCTCATCTAGTGATGAGGTTATCATAGATTTGAAAGATGAGAGAATAACTGCAGAGGGCGGGGTAAACTTTAAATTCGATAATATAAGGTTGAAAGCCTATGAAATAGAGAGAGATGCTGAAGACAACATAGTTGAAGCAAAGAAAGATGTTATAGCTCAGATAGAAGACGACAATGTTGACTTGAAGTTTGAGACAGGGGCACTTAAATTAGATCTGGATGAAAAGAAATTTTACTTCCAGGACGGGATAGGAAGGTTAAAGGTAGATACAGGAGCGGAAGCTCCTGATGACAGTATATATTTTGGAGGCAGACAAGGAGAGGGTACAGAAACTAAGGTAGTTGTCAAGGATGCCTGGATGACGACAACCAGGAAGGTTTTGGAAGTAGAAGATCCGAAAGATGCTCAATACCACGTGTCATCTGCTGAGATAGTGGTGGAGCCAAGTGAGAAGGCCAGTTTTCACAACAACAAACTTTATGTACAGGATACCCCTGTAGTTTGGCTTCCTTGGTATGCAATAAACTTGAGGCCTGGATCAGAAGTGCCGCTTTTCCCAATTGTGGGATCTGATGAAGATTACGGATTCTATACAAGCTGGGGTATTATATACGGGAAAAACAGCAGGTTTTTCAAGGGAGGGATAGCTCCTAAATTTGCAGACCAGCTTGGATTATTGATAGGAAGGTTTGAGAACAGATGGCAACCCACCGAAAAGACCTGGGGGCAGATAAACCTAACCGATACACTTATTTACAAAAAAGATAGCAGCATAGATGACAGGTGGGATTTGGATTACACCCACGTCTACGAGACCAACGGAGGAGATATCGAGTTCGCTTATAGAAATGTCACTGCCAATAACTGGAAAGAACTTCAAAAGCTGAGGGATGAGAAGGAAGACGACGCCAAATATACCGAGGCAGACCTTAGGCCTAGTGATTCTGAGAATATACAGTTTTACTCTCTTAAATCCGACGTCAAGGGAGCCGGAGCTAATCAGGACATAGATTTTTATGGAGATATGTACCTGGTGGATAAAAAAGAAATTCTGCAGGAAATTGTGGACGATGAGCTTGAAAATGCCAGTTATTCTAGTAAAGTAGACCATGACTTATACACTGATTTGGATTTTAAGAAAGAAAATGAAAGCTACCTTATATCTTCAAACTACCACTACCTGGATGACCTGGATGCTGGGTCTAGTCCAGAAGACATGCAGTCTAAGAGAGAGGACTTCGGGTTCGCCTTAGGAGCGAAGGACTACAAAGTTGGAGCAAGTTACAGCGAGGAGAACGGCGATCAGTATAGGAGTCTAAGGTACTGGGAACGGGATCCGAACCTAAAAGAGGTATTGGATATAAAATATGTGCCTTGGACGGTACCACTTTATGATGTGGCCAACTCCAAAAGGTACGGGCTGACGTTCGGAGAGTATAACTTATTTGATACCAAACTAAAGTCTGGATTTGAATACAGCTATGACTACTCAGAAAAGAGTCTGAACACGGATAATGATGTATTCAGAGAAGGTTATGTCTCTGATACTGAAAATAAAAGGGATAGCCAATACAACAGGTTTGAAAACTTGGTGTATCAGGAAGTGGAGGAAGAGAAATTCGGAACCTCCATCTCCTATGATACTTTGAGTTTGAAAGTGAGTGCAGGTAATACCCAGGAAGAATTGTGGGACAGGGAAGGAGTTTACTCCTATACGGATTTTCAAGCCGGTGATGCCTACCAGGTATATGAGAACAACTCTGATTTTGTTGAAATAAAACTAGATGAGCAGAAACTTCCACTTTGGGTTTTTGGAAGCATGGGAGCAGGGTACACACTCAGAATGGATGAGTACGACGAAGGCGATGAAACTGAGAAACATGAATTTTACGTTTCGCATCAAAAGAGCTTTAGTGTAGGTGAGGATTCCACCCTTGGAAATACCTTTAGGTATGCCAGGGCACAAAATCAATACTCTTTAAGCGACAGGGAGTCGGGTGACGTTGAGGAGTACGAAAAATCCAGATTTAAGAACAGGGATGATTTCGACCAATACAGTGATACAGTAGACTTTAAGATAGGAGAAAAAGGTGCCCAGTATACGTTTGACTACAAAGAACTATACGACCCGACTAGCGACGACAGAGAGGGGGATGTTCTCGGAAACAAATTCAAGCTTGCCCTTGGTGAAGAACATTACTTGGCATTTGAGAGCAGTCTGGAGAAAACCGACAAAAAAGATTATGAGAATATAAACAATGAAATTTACGATATAGGATTGGACGATAACAAGTACTCAGTGGAGTATGTTTTTAAAGGCAGCAAACTTTACTATAAAGGCGAAAACCTAGATTACACCCTAACTGATAAAAATGGTGCCGGTGTGGATGATGTGGACGAAAACCTTTTGGAAAACATATACGGGTATGAGCTGTCTCGTGGTGAAAACAAGTGGAATTTTGAGTATAAGTTGGGTGAGGATGAGAGGCGAAATCTTACTCAAGACGTAGTGGACTTGGATACGAAAAATCAAGGCTACTCTGTGTCCTATCTAGACGGTGGGGCTGTGGAGAATTTCTACAATGTCAGTTATGAGTCCTATGACAAGCGTGAAGATACTTACCTGGACGGCGACGAGAGCTATAAAGAGGACCTTATAGCTTTGAGGTATGAGTACAGGAATAAAGGGGATGAAAACGAAGAAGAAGCTGTTAGGACTGACCTTAAAAGCATAAGAGAAGAGGTAGCGGAGCCGATCGACTACAAAAACTTTTTCGCTGTTTCACTTTTGGGTAGAAGACACAAGGAGTACTATGACCAGACCGGCGACTTTTTCGATAGCTTAAAAGAGAGCGAGATAAGGTTGGAAACCGGCTACAATAGATTAAAGCTGGCGTACGCTTTTGACCAGACCGCAAATTTTCAATACAGCTCCGGTGAATGGATCAAAACCGAAACTGAGAGGGAACACGAAATAGCAATGCAGACCAAGCTAGGGGAACCGAGCAACTCGTGGAGGTTGAAGCTTTTCACCAGACTAGATGAGGATTCATCCAAAGATGACGACGGAAAACTCTTCGACGAATACGGGGTGGAGCTCGGAAAAGAGAGGGATTTCTATGAATTTTCTGTGGCATTTAAAAACGAGTGGGATAAGACCACAGAGGATTATGAGTGGAGCCTTTCGTTTGAAGTAGCCCTACTTACCTTCCCTAATATGCCTATATTTGGGGCTGAAAAATCATACAACTCAAGTGTTAGGCCACTTTTCTTGGACAGCGGCGTGGATGTGGACAGCTATGTAGAATAGCGATTACACCTTGACATATAAGTGTAAAAATGTTTTAATATTTGAAATACCATTTCAAGCAGGAGAATATATATGTTAGGATATTTTAGTTCAACAACAAAAACCACAATATAGGGTTTACCCTTCTAGAGGGGCAAACCCGGTTCACGTTTTTGGAGTTTGTACCCGTGGTTGAAGTTTTGGATTTATTGATTGAGGCCATTTGGGCAAACGCCTAAATGGCCTGTTTTTATATACGGTGCCTTTTAAAACTTGAAAAAATAGCCAATATACACTATAATATCCTGTAGTTGCATGGTGGAAAATCAAGGATTAACATAGATGAGGAGGAATTATGATAAATGTAAGTTTGCCTAGCGGCGATATAAAGCAGTTCGAAGGTTCGGTTAACATGTTTGAAATCGCAAAAAGTATAAGTAATTCGTTGGCGAAAAAGGCCCTTGCTGCCAAAGTGGATGGACAAGCAGTGGATATGGGATACGTCCTTGAAAGGGACGCCAACGTGGAAATTATAGTGCCTGAAACTGAGGACGGCGTAGATGTTATAAGGCACAGTACCGCTCACTTGATGGCTCAAGCGGTAATCAGGCTTTTTCCTGGTACTAAGGTTGCAATAGGGCCTTCGATAGAGTACGGGTTCTACTACGACTTCGATCCAAAGGAGCAGTTTACAGAAACTGACCTGGAAAAGATAGAAGAGGAAATGAGAAGTATAATAAAAGAGGATGTGCAGATAGAGAGATTTGAAATGTCCAGGGATGATGCCATAAGGTATTTCGAAGACTTGGGAGAAGAGTATAAGGTTGAGATAATAAGAGATATAGCCAAAGGTGAGATGCTGAGCTTTTACAAACAGGGGGATTTTGTGGACCTTTGTAGGGGGCCGCATGTGCCGTCGACAAGATATCTGAAAGCGTTTAAGTTGAGATCTGTCGCGGGTGCTTACTGGAGAGGTAGCTCGGACAACAAGATGCTTCAAAGAATATACGGGTTTGCATTTTCGAGCGACAAGGAGTTAAAGGATCACTTAAAGTTCCTGGAAGAGGCTGAGAAAAGAGACCACAGAAAGCTAGGAAAAGAACTTGACCTTTTCTTTATGTCGGAGTACGGACCTGGGTTCCCGTTTTTTCTTCCAAAGGGTATGGTGATAAGAAACGTACTGGAGGACCTTTGGAGAAAAGAACATACAAAAGCAGGGTACCAAGAAGTGAAAACCCCTATTATGCTAAACAAAGAGCTTTGGGAAACTTCGGGACACTGGTACAACTACAGGGAGAATATGTACACTTCTGAAATAGACGAGACCGTATTCGCCATAAAGCCTATGAACTGTCCTGGAGGGGTGCTGGCTTACAAACATGGGATGCACTCCTACAAAGACTTGCCTATAAGGATGGGGGAACTCGGACTTGTTCACAGGCATGAATTTTCTGGGGCGCTTCATGGCCTAATGAGGGTAAGGAACTTCACCCAGGACGATGCTCATATATTTATGACTCCGGAACAGATAGAAGAAGAAATTATAGGTGTAATAGAGCTTATAGATAAGTTTTACAGCGGACTTTTCGGATTTGAGTACAGAATAGAACTGTCTACAAAACCTGAAAAAGCAATTGGTGACGCAGCAATATGGGATAAGGCGGAAACCGCCCTTGAAAACGCTATGAAAAAACTGGGGAAAGCTTATAAGATAAATCCTGGAGATGGGGCATTTTACGGACCTAAGCTTGACTTCAAGATAAAGGACTGCATAGGAAGGGAGTGGCAGTGCGGTACTATACAGCTAGACTTTAACCTGCCTGAAAGGTTTGACATCTCATACATAGGTGAGGATAACGATAAGCACAGGCCGGTAATGGTGCACAGGGTAATATACGGAAGCATCGAAAGATTCATCGGGATACTAATAGAGCACTATGCAGGAGCCTTTCCTCTGTGGCTTGCGCCTACCCAGGTAAAGATACTGACTATAAACGACGATGTAATACCTTATGCAAAAGAAGTAGCTTCTATCCTGGAATCCGAGGGGGTAAGAGTAGAGCTAGACAGCAGAGCAGAAAAGATAGGCTATAAAATAAGGGAAGCGAACGGGAAGTATAAAATACCTGTACAGCTTATTATCGGTAAGTCCGAGGTAGAAAACAGAGAAGTAAATATAAGAAGATTCGGTTCTAAAGATCAGACTACACAGGCTCTTTCTGAATTTGTAACTGCGATAAAAGAAGAGACTAGAATAAAATTTGATATGGACAAGCTAGAGAATAAGTAGTATATTAAAGACAGGAGTAATCTTCTGTCTTTAATTTTTAAACTGATCGTAAATATTAGTTAGGGGGAGATAAAAAATGTATGGTAGAAGAATGACTTATAATTTAGATGAAAAACAGGTGTCTAAGGCAATCAATAAGGTGTTTTTATGGATGTTCTCGGCTCTTTTAGTAACTTTTATTACGGCGACTTATATTTTTTCTAATCCGAACCTCTACCAGGCGGTTTTAAGGAGTTATATGCCTGTGGTAATTATGCAATTCGGAGTCGTTATGTTTTTTTCTTTTATGATAAATAAGATATCGGCAGCTACGGCGAAAATTTTATTCTACCTTTATGCAGCGCTTACGGGAGTTACTTTTTCTGTACTTGGGATGGTGTTTTCTGCGGGGTCTATAACTTTGGCATTAGCTTTGACAACTATCCTATTTGCCGTAATGGCCATTTACGGATATGTGACGAAGGAGGATCTGAGTAAGTACACATCGCTTCTGACTGTTGGTCTTATAATTTTGGTGGTGGCATCACTTCTAAATATGTTCCTTATAAAAGGGCCTATGTTTTACATGGTTATTTCGTATTTTGGTGTAATACTTTTTATAGCTCTTATAGGCTATGACGTTAACAGAATAAAATACATGCTTATGGAGATATCGGATGGCGATGAAGAAGTGCTGGCCAAGTACTCGATATTCGGGGCTTTAAAGTTATATTTGGATTTTATAAACCTATTCATATATCTTTTGAGAATATTTGGAAGGTCAAGGGATTGAGGCGCGATACGCGCCTTTTTAATTTTTTAAGAGGAATTTCATGTGGATATTGTAAGTAGTATTATATAGGATTTATTTAGGGGGGGTAGATATGAGCGATACTGTTTTTATACCAAGAGATTTAAAAGAAAAAATACCTGATTTCCTTAAAAATCGAAAAATGGAAGTATTGTTACTGAGTGACTCTGCTTATGAAGGTGATTTTGAAACTGTGGAAAAAATAGCCTGTACAATGAAAGATATAGCTGATGACTATGGATTTTATGAGATATATAAACTAGGGGACGATATAGAAAGGTCGGCTAAAAAAAGGGAGTTTTCCAAGATAATAAGGGCCGTTGAAGAACTTGACGAAGAACTTGATGAGATAACTATAGTGTATGTGTAGGCTGGCATTCTTAAGTGGCTTATAGTTTAAGATGGGAAATAAAAAAGACCTCGTATACGAGGTCTTTTTTATTTCCCAAATGTTTGAAAAAATAGGATAGATATGATATAATTCTTAAGTTACAGAGGGGTTAATTTCTTGATTAATATTTATTATAAAAGGTGGATGAATGAAAAGCGGTATCGTTTTGAGAAAAGTAAAAAACTTAGATGATTTAGGCCTTATTGAGAAATGGGAGAATGACCTTGAGATAAGGCCATATTTTTTTCCAAATTTTAAAGAAGCAGACGATTTTGAGCGCGTCGGGAAACATGAAGTTATTAAACGCATAGGCAAGTACAGCAAGACTGCTTACATGGTTGATTTTCATGGTGAAACTGTAGGTTATGTATGCTACGACACTGGGGTGGACTGTTTTGACATAAACAGCAAAAGGCATGCTATGGTACAAATGATAATAGGGGAGAAAAATTACTGGAATCTGTATGTGGAAAAAACCGCTCTTTTAGAGATTGAAGGGATGATATCCGAAGTCGGAGTGAAGAGAGCTGAGCTTAGCGTATTTTCGTTTAATGAAAGGGCTCTTTCTCTTTATCAAGAGTTAGGGTATAGAGAGATAGATGTAAATGAGAAGGGCACCTACGCATTTGGTGGCTGGCACAGGGATATAAGAATGGGTAAGGATTTATAAAAGAGGAGTAAGGATATGAACAGCAATTTTAAAATATATGTGGCGCCTATAGCAGGAGTAACCGACTACAGTTATAGGAGAATACTAAACGAGTTTGCCCCTGACTTGGTGTTTACAGAAATGGTGAGCTCTAACGCAGTGATGATGGCTAACGAAAAAACCGTGGGACAGCTTTTGAGGCTTAACCCTGGGGATGGGGTGCAAATATTCGGCAAGGACATAGAGTACATGAAGGATAGTGCTAAGTTTGCAGAAGGTGCCGGGGCAAAAAAAATAGACGTAAACCTTGGATGTCCCATGCCAAAGATAGTAAAAAACGGATACGGATCAGCATTGTTAGCCGACCCGGAACATGTGAAAAAAATGATGTATGAGATAAGGGAATCCTTAAGCGACGACACCACCCTTTCCATGAAGATAAGGATAGGGTATAAACAGCATAAAAATCCTCTAGAGATGGCAGAGATAGCCCAAGAGCTCGGACTGAGCCATATAACCATTCACGGTAGGACAAGGGAACAGATGTACAGCGGAGTGGCGAATTGGGAGGTCATAAAGCGTGTAAAGGAAGAGGTATCAATACCTGTTATAGGTAACGGGGATTTATTTACCGCAGAAGATGCCCTGGAGAGGGCAAATATGGCAGGGGTAGACGGAGTTATGCTGGCTAGGGGTATTTTTGGGAACCCTTGGCTTATAAGGCAGATCAGGGAGATAATGGAAACTGGGGAAGTGAAAACCCAGGTGACTGTTGACGATAGGATAGATATGGCAATAAAACATATCGGGTATGTAATGGAGGACGTCTTTGACAGGGAGTTCTACTTTGAAATAAGAAAACATCTTTGCTGGTACATAAAGGGACTCAAGTATTCGAGTCAGATGAAAAATCTGATAAACAGGTCTCAAAATTACGAAGAACTTATAGAGATTCTGGAGAACCTGAGAGAAATAAACAAAAAATGCGAGGTGTAGGATAAACATGGTTAAAGAAACACCGCTTATGAAACAATACAAGGAGATAAAGTCCCAGTACGAGGACTCCATCCTTTTCTTCAGGTTGGGAGATTTTTACGAGATGTTTTTCGAGGATGCTGTGACTAGCTCGAAAGAACTCGGCATAACACTCACAAGCAGGAATAAGGAGAAAGATCAGGAAGTCCCGTTGGCGGGGGTTCCGTTTCACTCGGCGGCATCCTACATAAGCAAGCTCGTTGCCAAGGGGTATAAGGTGGCGATATGCGAGCAGGTGGAAGATCCTAAGGAAGCCAAGGGGATAGTGAAAAGAGAGGTCATAAAGGTAATAACTCCGGGGACGGTGATAGATACCGAGTATCTTGATGAAAAAAGTAACAACTACCTATTAGGAATAGAAGCTAATGGCGAGGTTGCCGCACTAGCATATGTGGACATCACAACTGGTGAGTTTAGGGTTACAGAAGTAAGCGGCGAAAACCTTATACTCAAAGTATTGAATGAAGTGCACAAAGTTGCACCAAACGAGATAGTGGTGAACGAGGCAGTATACAATAAATATAAACAGGAACTCGATAACTATGCGTACTTGAGTGAGGTTGTAGTAAACAGGGTAAAGGGGCCAAAAAACTGTGAGGAACTATTGAAAGAGTACTTTAATGTAGTATCCTTGGAAAGCTATGGTTTATCTCAAAAAGAAGTAAGTATTCTTGCTTGCGGAATGACTTTGAACTATATACTTGAGCTTCAAAAACATGCTGAACTTCCCATAGACAGAATAGCGTACGACAGCATGGAAGAGTATATGGAGCTTAATCTAACCACACAAAGAAATCTTGAGCTGACGCGAAACCAGAATGAAAAAACCAGTCACGGGACCCTACTTTGGGTCTTGGATAGGTGTAAAACTTCCATGGGAACCAGACTTTTGAAAAAGTTTATAAAGAATCCTCTTATGAATCCACAAAAAATAAGGGAAAGGCAGGGCGATATCGGGTACTTTATAGAAGAGGTCCTGGTGCGCGAAGAGATAAAGGAAAAACTGAAAGAGGTATATGACCTGGAGAGGCTTATGGGGAAAATAATCCTTGGAACTGAGAACGCTAGGGATCTAATAGCCATGAAAAAATCAATAAAATCCATACTGGAAATAATAAAGATTTTGGGTGAAAAACAGCTCTTTCAGACAAATATAGAGGAACTCGTCGGCATATACAATTTAATAGAAGAATCTATATGTGACGAACCCCCTTTTTCGGTGAGAGAAGGAAATATAGTAAAAAGGGGTTATGACAGCTACTTAGACGAGTTGCACCAAATCTCTAAATCTGGTAAAGACTACCTAATAGCGATAGAAACAAAGGAGAAAGAAAAAAGTGGTATAAAAAATTTGAAGATAAAGTACAACAAAGTGTTTGGGTACTTTTTGGAGGTAACCAAATCCAATGTACACCTAGTTCCGCAAGATTACATAAGAAAGCAGACACTTTCAAATGCTGAAAGATATATAACGTCCGAACTTAAGGAGTACGAGTCTAAGATACTAAATGCCAAAGAGAAGATAGAAGCGCTTGAGTACGAACTCTTCAAAAGAGTATCGGCTAAGCTAAAGGATAGCAAATTAATCATAAAGGAGCTTGCTTACGGGGTTTCATATTTGGATGTGATAGTATCTTTAGCGGATGTTGCCACAAAAAATAACTATGTATGCCCTGAAATAAGTGCGGATTATGGCCTAGAGATAAAAGATGGCAGGCACCCCATAGTTGAAAAGCTTATAGGGGAAGAAAAATTTGTGAAAAACAGCATCAAAATGGACGAAGAAGAAAGGATAATAATATTAACCGGACCGAACATGGCCGGTAAATCTACATACATGAAGCAAAATGCACTTATAATACTAATGGCACAGATAGGCTCTTACGTGCCGGCAACCTATGCCAAAGTAGGTGTGGTTGACAAAATATTTACAAGGGTAGGGGCTAGCGATGATTTAGTCAGCGGGCAGTCTACCTTTATGGTGGAGATGAGTGAGGTAGCCAACATAGTGAATAACTCGACAGAAAATTCGTTTGTCATTTTAGACGAAGTCGGGAGGGGGACTTCAACTTTTGACGGGATATCCATAGCCAGCTCCATAACCGAGTACATACACGATAAAATAGGAGCTAAGACTATTTTTGCTACTCACTACCATGAACTAACAGAGCTTGAGAATAATTACGAGAAAATGGTGAACTTCAGGATAGAGGTAAAGGAAACCCAGGAAAGCGTAATATTTCTCAGGGAGATAGTCAGGGGAGGAGCAGACAAGTCATACGGGATAGAGGTAGCTAGGCTTGCCGGTCTGCCCAAAGAAATATTGAAAAAGTCCAAACACACCCTAAAAATGCTGGAAGAAAAGAGAGCCATAATAGAGAAAAAGATAAAAGGGGAGCAATTATTACTTTTCGGAGGTCAAAATGTTGTACCTGCCATTGAGGAGGAAGAAGATCCAAAGGAAATTTTGAGTGAGGGGAAAAAGCTTGTTTTGGACGAGTTAGAAGCTATGGATTTAAACAACACTACACCATTGGATGCTCTTTTCAAGCTAAACGAATTCAAAAAGAAGTTGAGAGAGGAGCTATAAGCTCAGGAGGCATTAATGTTAAAAAAAATTCTTTATATATTGGCAGCCATTTTATTTGTTTTGTTTGTATATTTTAACTACTTCAAAGAGGAATCCCCTCTGAAGTTTGACCTTACGGATATAATAGAAACCAGGGGGGTTGTGTACAAGTCAAAAGACTACAAACTCAGGGCTGAGACGCAAATAGATGACATAGAGAAAAAAGAAACATTTTTTAAAAATGCAAAGGCTATTTTTAAGAATATGAGCATAAGTTCAGATAGTGCTTTTATAGATGCACTTAAAAACCTGGTGCTGTCCGGTAATATAGATGGAGTGGGCAAGAATGGTTGGAAGATAAGTGCAAAGAGCGCCAGCTATTCTGCAGAGATGGAAAAACTCTATTCTGAAGAAGGGGTAACTGCATATAACGAGGAGAAAAAAATCTCCATATTTGGAGACCGTTTTGAAAGCGATAAGAGTATGGAGGACATGGTGTTATCGGGCAATATAACTGTAAGGACAGAAAGCCTTATTTTGAAGGGGGAGAAAGCCCATTACAGTGACAGCACCGACATGCTTGATATGGACGGTGGGATAGAATTTTCAGTTGTATCCAAAGATGGAGGTGCCCCTATAACAGGTAGATTTGACAGCTTGGAATATGACGGCAAGAAGAAAATCGCAAGGGGTCACGGTAACCTTGTGGCGGATTATGACGGCATGAAAATGAGTGGAAGAGAGTTCGTCTACTACGAAAACAGCGGTGACTTTGAAGTCTTAGAAAACTTAAAGATTACAGGAGATGGAGTAGATCTAGGGTTAAAAAAGATATATTACAATAATTCCAAAAGAGAGATGAATCTTTACGGTAAAATAATCGGTAAGAGTGAAGGATACAAATTTTCTGCAAACAGCGGTGTGTACTATCCTGATAGAAAAATACTAAAAATAAGCGATGATGTATCTGTGCTTGGGGAAAAAGGAGACAAGCTTATAGCGGAGCTTGTGGAGTACAATACAGCAACAGGAGAAGCTGCATTTTTAGCACCTAGCAGCGGTAAAGTTGAGTATGTGTCCGCCAAGGAAAGGCTATCTAGCAAAAATTTCAACTACAACCTGAAAACAAAAGAACTATTTGCTGCGAATAAATATATTTACACAGGTGAAAAGTATACCAGCACAGGGGACAGCATGCTGTACAACACGGATACAAAAAAAGGATTGCTGAAAAATGCGAAGATAGAAGACGGGAAAAACCGCTTATCAGCTACCGAAACCAATGTTGATTTTTCACAGTTAAAGCACACTCTCAAAGGTAAGGTATCTGCTACATACGGAGATTATATGATAAGCTCTAAAAGTGCAGTTGTAGATGAGACCACAGAAAAAATAACTTTTGACAGTAATTTTAAAATAATACAGCAAAAAAAGAAGCTTGAGATATCAGGTGATAGCGGCTATTATTCAGACAGGCTTAAAAAGGCTGAGGTCACAAAAAATGCGAAGGTACTGAATTCTGAATATTTCATTCAGAGTAAAAGCGCAGAGTATAACCTGGATAATGAAGAAGCTAACTTTAATGGAGATATATTCGCAAAAGATTTGAATAAAGGACATGAACTCAGGGCGGAAGAAGCCATATACAAGAAGGATAGTTTTATCAAATTAACTGGAAATGTAGAGATGAAAATAGACGGCTACACGATCTCATCTAAAAAGGCCGACTATGATAAGAGAAAAGAGCTTATATACCTTCCAGGAGAAATAGAGTTTTCTGGAAGCGACATAAAAGGCAGGATGTACGAAGGGTATTACGATCTGCAGAAAAAGAGTTTTACCGGGAGAAACTTCTATGCAGTTTCACAGGAGAGGGAACTAAGAGGTAAAAATGGACATTACAGTTCAGAGGAAAAAATCTTAAAGCTCTCAGGTGATGTTACGGTAAAGGATGCTGAGATGGAAGCTATGTCTCAGGGGATAACTTACTATATCCCGACTTCCTATGCAGTATCCGAAAAAGATGTGAGTATTAAATATGGCGGCATAAATTTAGATTCCAAATGGGCTAAAGTGAATATGGATACAGACACGGCAGAGGGAGGAGACGTTACTTTTCGAGATAACTACGGGGAGAGTGTCTCGGGAGACGGTTACCTGGCAGATTTTAAAAACAACGCGATGGAGGTCGCTGGAGACGTGAGCGGGGTACTTCTGACAAAAGGAGGCAAAGATTTAAAGTTCAGCTTAGGCGAAGAAAAACTTTATTTCAAAAGCGACCTGCTTAGACTGCTACTTAGAAAAAATGGAGGGAGTTACTCCGTATACAAAAGTGAACTAAGAAACAACGTCGAATTAAACTATGGAGATTACCGTATATTTACTCAAAAACTCGAGTTGGACCACTTTTCTAGAGAATCGATATCAAATGGAAACTCAAGGCTTCAGAAATCGGACGGCAGCGAAATATCTTCTGATAAACTCAGATTTAATTCAAACACAAAAGTCGCAGTAGCTGAAGGGAATGTCAGAATGAAAAGCATTCTAAAAGATTCGGGGGAAGTGCATGTAAGTTCGGACTACGCCAAGTACGACGATATGAACAGACAAAGTGAGTTCATAGGGAATGTGGTACTAGATAAGGGCGGGACTACGATGTGGTCCGACGAGGGTTACTATGATATGCAAAAAGAACAAGTAAAGGGCAAGGGGAATGTTTTTGTCGAACATTTAAGCGGAGTAGAAAGCGACAGAAAAAAAGAGGGAAAAAAGAGGCAGATTGCTGTGAAAAATATACAAACAGCTATGGACAAGGTAAAGATTCAAAGCCTAATTAGAAACTCAGTATTCAATCTCAATCTTCCGGCTTTTCACGGAGAAGTCTTGATAGAATGGGATTCCAGCGATGTAAAAACTATCGGGAAAAACGGTAAAGTGAACCACCCTGGATACCTTGCAGGGGATTCAATGATAAAATTAACAGGGACATTCACCCTGGAGGGTGTAAGTAGGAAAAAAGATTACTATGTAAAGGTTGAGAAAGAAGTAAAAGAAAAATACTTAAGCAGGGAACTTTCCAAGTTTGAACTCGGAGTATACCCTGAAGGGGCAGTAGCAATAGAACTACCTAAAAATATTTCCGATATTAAGTTAGAGTGGCAATCACTAGGCGGGTTTATAGATTCTAACGGGAAGATAGTCGGGAAACCGAAAAACGGGCCTGTATTAAAAGCTTTATTCAGGTTGGAGGACAAGCGTTCTCAGAAGATATTTTCTGCAGTTATAAAAAACAGAGAACTCAGATTTGTTGCCGAATAAAACTATAAAGGAGCTAAACCTATGAAATCAATTATAGCCCAGGACTTGTGTAAGTCTTACAAGAAAAGAAGAGTTGTAAACGGAGTGAGCCTTGAGGTAAATAAGGGTGAGATAGTGGGACTTCTCGGTCCAAACGGTGCCGGAAAAACAACCACGTTTTATATGATAACTGGAATAGTTAAGCCGGAAACAGGGAGTGTATTCTTAAATGAGGTGGATATAACTGGATATCCGATGTATAAGAGGGCAAGACTTGGCATAGGGTATCTGGCTCAAGAACCGTCTGTTTTTAGGAACCTTACTGTTGAGGAAAACATACTCTCGATACTGGAAATGAGGAATATAGAAAAGAAAGACAGGGTTGAGAGAATGGAGAACCTGCTAGATGAGTTTAAGCTTACCCATGTCTCAAAGTCTTTGGGGTACTCCCTATCTGGTGGGGAGAGGAGAAGGGTCGAAATAGCAAGGACAATAGCAAATGATCCTGACTTTATACTTTTGGATGAACCTTTTGCAGGAGTGGATCCGATAGCAGTGGAGGATATACAGAATATAGTGAGGTACCTCAAAGAAAAAGGTTTGGGAATACTGATTACTGACCATAGCGTAAGGGAAACCTTGAGCATAACAGAAAGGGCCTATATAATGGCCGAAGGAAAGGTGCTGATAAGCGGTACCCCTGAAGAGATTTCAAATGATGATACAGCAAGAAGAGTATACCTAGGTCAGGGGTTCAAATTGGATTGATTTCCTTGTTCTCTTGTTTTGCCATCAAATAAATTAATTTGACAATTAATTTTAAATCTTATATTATATCATTGGAAAATAGGCGTTAAGGAAGGAGAACAGAATGCTTTCAGGAAATGAAATAAGAAGCAAGTTTATAGAATTTTTTAAAGAAAAAGACCATAAGCACTATGAAAGTGCATCACTTATACCAGACGATCCTACCCTGCTTTTAACGGTAGCAGGAATGGTTCCGTTTAAGCCGTTTTTTTTGGGACAAAAAGAAGCTCCTAACAAAAGAGTGACAACATATCAAAAGTGCATCAGAACAAATGACCTTGAAAATGTAGGAAGAACAGCAAGGCACCATACTTTTTTCGAGATGCTTGGAAACTTTTCTTTTGGAGACTACTTTAAAGAGGAGTCTATCGAGTGGTCTTGGGAATTCGTTACTGAGGTTTTGAAACTGGACAAAAGCAAGCTTTGGATATCAGTTTACAACGATGATGACGAGAGTGAAAAAATTTGGATTGAAAAAATAGGCGTTCCAAAGGACAGGGTAGTAAGGCTAGGAGAAGACGACAACTGGTGGGCAGCGGGGCCCACAGGATCATGCGGACCTTGTTCTGAAATACATTATGACCAGGGTGAGCATTTCGGGTGTGGACCGGATTGTAAGCTCGGCTGTGAATGCGACAGTGACAGGTACCTAGAGATATGGAACTTAGTGTTTACAGAGTGGAACAGGTTGGAAGACGGGTCGTTAGTACCTCTTCCTAAGAAAAATATTGATACTGGAGCAGGACTTGAGAGGATAGCAGCCATAGTTCAGGGGAAAGAAAATAACTTCGAGTCAGACCTTTTGTTCCCAATTCTTGAAGCTGCAGCTAAAGAGTGCGGTGTAGCATACAAAGAAAGCGGAAACAAGGATTTTTCCCTAAAAGTTATAACCGATCATACCAGGGCGATAACTTTCCTTGTAAACGACGGCGTACTCCCGTCCAATGAGGGTAGAGGGTATGTCCTAAGAAGGATACTTAGAAGGGCTGCAAGACACGGCAGACTTCTAGGAAAAGAGGAAATCTTCCTATACAAATTGGTTGATGTTGTAGTAGATATAATGGGTGGAGCTTACCCCGACATCACGGGAAATAAAGAACATGTAAAGAAAGTTATAAAAATAGAGGAGGAGAAATTCTCCCACACCCTAGACCAGGGAATACAGATGGTAAACGATGAGATAGACAAGCTGAAGTCAGAAGGTATGGATAAACTGGATGCCGAAACAGTATTCAAACTTTACGACACATACGGGTTCCCTTATGAACTTACAGAGGAGATCTGTAATGAGCACTCCATAAAAATAAGCTTCGACGAGTTCAAAGAAAAAATGGAGGAGCAAAAAGAGAGAGCTAGGAGCGCAAGGGAGATAGTTAAAGAAAAGGGACAGGATAAGTTTATAGAAGAATTTTATGATAAATACGGAAAGACCATATTCGACGGTTATGAAAGCTTCGAAATAGAAGGAGTAATATATCATTCGAAAGAACTTCCTAACGGGAAATACCTTGTTATATTTGACAGAACACCTTTTTATGCAGAGTCTGGAGGGCAGGCCGCAGACCACGGAACCATATCTGGGGACGGGATAAAGGGTAAGGTAATTGATGTTCAAAAGCAGAAAGAGATATACATGCATACAGTTGAAATAGAAGAGGGAGCAGAAAACTTAAAAAAAGGTGTAAAGCTGCACCTAGCTGTGGATAAAGCGAGAAGGAACCAAATTAAGAGAAATCATACAGCTACTCACTTACTACAAAAGGCATTAAAAGAAGTAGTAGGAGCCCACGTACAGCAGGCAGGGTCGTTAGTAGATGAAGACAGGTTGAGGTTTGACTTTACCCATTATGAGGCCGTAACAAGGGAGCAAATTGAAAAGGTTGAAGAAATAGTGAACAAGATTGTATTTGAAAATCTTGAAGTGGAAGTAAACTTAATGGATATAGAACAGGCCAAAGAGAAAGGGGCGACTGCACTTTTTGGCGACAAGTATGGAGACCTTGTCAGAGTCGTGGACGTACCTGGATTTTCAATGGAGCTCTGCGGAGGGACTCATGTGGATAGAACAGGAGAGATTGGACTTTTCAATATACTAACTGAAACCGGAATAGCTGCGGGCACCAGAAGGATTGAGGCAACCACTGGCTATATGAGTTTTAAAGTTGTAAATGAGATGGAAAAAGTCATACTAAATGTGGCTGATGCACTTAAAACAGATGGCACCCATATCGAGGAAAAGGCTGCTAAGCTCATGGAGGAACTAAAAGATACCCAGAAGGAGTTAGAAAAATACAAGTCTAAGTTGGCTACTTATGAGGCCAACCAGCTGTTTGATGACGTAGAGGAGATAAACGGCGTAAAAGTACTGGTAAAATCATTTAAAGATAAAGAGGCCGGATCACTTAGGGAGATAGTCGACAAAGCCAAGGATAAACTTGGATCTTGTGTGGTAATACTTGGTACTGACAATGGCAAGGCTGTATTTGCAGTAGGGGTCACCAAAGACCTTATAGGGAAGGTAAAAGCTGGGGACTTAGTAAAGGAGATATCCAATGTAGCCGGAGGAAACGGTGGGGGAAGACCGGATTTTGCTCAAGCCGGAGGGAAAGACGGATTTAAAGTTCTCGAAGCAGTAGAGTTTGGTAAGAAATTGTTGAATGATAAATTATAAAGTAAGGGTGAGTTATGCTCACTTCTTGCTTTTTATACGGGAGAAAGTTTTATGAAGAAATACTTGGCACTTGATATAGGAGATGTGCGAATAGGTGTAGCGAAATCCGATGTACTCGGCATGTTCGCATCTCCTCTTGAAGTTATCGACAGGAGAAAAACAAAGGCTGTAAAGCGTATAAAAGAAATTTGTGATAGTGAAAATACTAAAAATATAGTGGTAGGGATCCCAAAAAGTCTTGATGGTTCTGAAAAAAGACAGGCTGAAAAAGTAAGGGAGTTTATTGATAAGCTAAAAAAGGAAATAAAAGACCTTGATATAATTGAGGTTGATGAAAGATTTTCAACTGTTTCTGCAGACAGGATGTTAAATGAAATGACTAAAAAAGATGCAAAACAAAAAAGAAAAGTTGTAGACAAGGTAGCTGCGACAATTATTTTGCAAACATACCTTGATATGAACAGCAGAAAATAAAAAGAGTTTTTTAACTCTACGAGGGAGGACATCATGAGAAAATCGCTAGTTATCAAGCTTGTGCTAATTTTTATTATCTTGTGCGGTGCCGCGTGGCTGAGTTTTGTAAAGCCCACAAAATTAGGCCTTGACCTAAAAGGTGGTGTTTACGTGGTTCTTGAGGCGCAGTCTGAAGATGGTAAAGAGATAGACAACGAGGCCATGGATAGGCTTACGGAGGTTCTTGACAGGAGAATAAATGGACTCGGAGTTGCGGAATCGGTCGTACAAAGATCCGGGGAAAAAAGGGTTATAATCGAATTGCCTGGGGTAGAAGATACTGAGGAAGCCATAAAATTAATCGGTAAAACAGCTCTTTTGGAGTTTAAGCTGGTGAACGATGATGGAAGCTTAGGGGAAACTCTTTTGACAGGAAAAGATCTTGTAAAAGCAGATGTAAGTTATGATAATTTAGGAAGACCTCAGATAGCTTTTGAATTAAACACAGATGGAGCAGAGGTATTTGCAAAGATAACCAGGGAAAATATTGGGAAAAAGCTGGCGATAACTCTTGATGGAGAAGTTCAGACAGCCCCAGTTATAAATACGGAAATTCCTGGTGGATCTGGAGTAATAACTGGAAATTATACAGTAGAAGAGGCCAAGGCTATGGCTACATTGCTTAATGCAGGGGCTTTACCTGTAAAGGCTGAAATACTTGAAACGCGTTCTGTAGGGGCTTCATTGGGAGACGTATCTATAAACAAAAGTAAAAAAGCTGCAATAATTGCCGTTATGCTAATAACAGCATTTATGGTTATATGGTATAGAATTCCAGGATTGGTTGCAGACCTGGCCTTGCTAAGTTTTGGGCTAATAGCTTTTGGAACTCTAAACTTTTTAGATGCTACACTTACACTTCCAGGTATAGCAGGACTTATACTGTCACTTGGTATGGCAGTAGATGCCAATGTAATAATATTCGAGAGGATAAAGGAAGAGTTAAGGTACGGCAATACAATTTTATCATCTATAGAAGTAGGTTTCAAAAAAGCTTTTATGGCTATTTTTGACTCTAATCTTACAACTCTTATAATAACATTTATACTTTTTACTATGGGAACAGGTCCTGTAAAAGGGTTCGCCATAACATTGACAATAGGTATACTTGCCTCTATGTTTACGGCTATAACATTTACCAGACTTTTATTAAAAGGTTTCGTAATTTTATTTAAGATTGAGAAGCCTCAACTATTTGGTGTTAGGGGGAACTAAAAGGTGAATATAGATATTATAAGAAATACAAAAATTTGGCTAGGTGTTTCAGGAGTTTTAATATTAATATCGTTATTTGGTATTATTTTCAAAGGCTTAAATTATGGAATAGACTTTACAGGCGGGAATCTGTTTCAGTTGAAGTTTCAAGAAGAGGTGTCCCTGCAAAAATTAAATCCTGTGCTAGACGGGATAGCTTCGAAGATACCGCAGCTAGATTCTAGAAGTAGGAAAGTTCAAATCTCAGAAGACAATGTTGCAATAATAAGAACTTTGGAAATGTCTGAAGAGCAAAAGACTCAATTTTTAAGTGGTGTAGAAGCTTATTCTAATTATGAACTTCAAAAAAGCGAAAAAGTAGGAGCGACTATAGGATCTGAGCTAAAAAGGACAGCGATATACGCCCTTATAATAGGTGGGATACTAATAGTTATGTATATAACACTTAGATTTGAATTCAAGTTTGCAATAGCGGCTATAATTGCACTTTTCCACGACATAATTATATCAGTTGGATTTATAGCAATTTTAGGGTACGAGTTGAACACTCCTTTTATAGCAGCTTTGCTAACTATATTAGGTTACTCTATTAATGATACAATAGTAGTTTTTGATAGGATAAGAGAAAATCTGAGAAGGAAAAAAGCTGTCTCACTAGCGGAATCCATAAATATAAGTATTAATCAAGTTATGACAAGATCTATTAATACATCTTTAACTACATTTTTAGCTATTATAGCTATCTTAGTATTTGGTGGAGATTCGCTTAAGACATTTATAACTACTTTGTTAATAGGAGTTGTTGTAGGAACATATTCTTCTATATTTGTTGCGAGTCCAGTTGTAAATATCTTAGAAAAGAAACAATCAGTAACGGAGGTTTAGTAATGAGGTATACTTGTGAAGAAATTGGAGCAAATGCAGGGAAAATATGGGAAAGTTTAAGTAGCACACCTACTCAAACACTTTCATCGCTTGAAAAGACTACTGGTTTGAAAAAAGAAGACCTGCTTCTTGCTATAGGTTGGCTTATGAAAGAAGAAAAACTTTTTTCTGAAAGATTTGGTAAATCTATAAAATTTTCACTAAAGTAGAATACATTCCCTTGCCGAAAGGCAAGGGAATGTTAAAATACGGAATAATTTGTGGGCTTTAATGATTTATTGAATTTATCTTTTTTATTTTTGATAGTTAAAAAGTTAAAAGATGGTAAGTAGATTCAGTAATTCATTAAGAATACAAACTAATCGAGTAAAAATTGTGTATATTTAGCAGAATTTGCCAAAATCATTTTGGTAAAATATGGTTTCATGTTAAAATCTATATGGGAATTCCCATATTTTGTTTTTTGAAAAATTATGCCAGAAAGGAAAAAGATGACAAGAGTAATTTTAAATAGAGGAAAAGATAGTAAAATAAGAAATTTTTATCCTAATGTATTTAAGGATGAGATAAAAGAGGTAATAGGTAGCATAAGTAACGGAGACATAGTAGACGTTTGTGATAGTGAGATGGGGTTTGTAGGGAGAGGTTATGTTACCGAGAACACATCGTCTTATATAAGGGTTCTAACTACCAAAGATGAGCCTATAGATAAAAAATTTATAATGGATAAAATTAAAAAGGCATATGAAAAAAGAATGCAACTTAACGCTGAAACTAACTCAGTTAGGGTATTTTTTTCAGAAGCGGACGGATTGCCTGGCCTTATAGTTGATAAATTTGATAAGTATTTGTCAGTTCAATTCAGAAATTCCGGGATAGAAGTATTTAGAAAAGAAGTAATAAATGCCTTAAAAAAGGTTATAAAACCTAAGGGTATATACGAAAGATCTGACGTTGAAAACAGGGTTGTTGAAGGAGTAGAACAAAAAACCGGTGTGATATACGGAGAGATACCTGAAGAAATCATAATGGAAGACAACGGGCTAAAATACATAGTAAACATAGCCGAAGGCCAAAAAACCGGTTTTTTTCTAGACCAGAGGGAAAGCAGAAAATTTATTAGAAAATACCTTGATATAAACACAAGATTTTTAGATGTGTTTTCTTCTAGTGGTGGATTTTCTATAGCAGCTTTAAAAGAAGGCTGCCAAAAGGTAGTCGCCATAGATAAGGAACCTTATGCGATTAAGCTTTGCCATGAAAACTATAAGTTAAACGGATTTGATGGAGAATTTCATACAAATGAAGGGGACGCATTCACGCTACTTGAGGTAATGGCTAAACGAGGAGAAAAGTATGATGTGATAACTTTAGATCCGCCGTCATTGATCAAGAAGAAAGCAGATATAAGAAGAGGTAGAGATTTTTTCTATAAACTTTGCGATGATAGTTTTAAAATGTTGGATGAAGGTGGTATACTAGGTGTAATAACATGTGCCTACCATATTTCACTTCAAGATCTCTTGGAGGTGACCAGAATGGCAGCTTCTAAAAATGGAAAACTTTTAGAGGTAATAGGAATAAACTATCAGCCTTCGGATCACCCTTGGGTATTGCATATCCCTGAAACATTATATTTAAAAGCTTTGTGGGTAAGGGTAATCTAAAATAAAAAATAGGTGGTAAAAATGTATTTGGATATTTTGTTGATACTAATCATAGCAATAACTATATTTTTAGGTTACAGAAAAGGATTTCTACTTGAAATTTTTTCATTTGTAGGGGTAGTCGTAGCTGTATTGGCTACAAAAAATTTGACTCCAAAATTTTTTAAAGTCTTCTCAATAACAGTGGATAAGGAAGACAAGTTCAACTATGCTCTTTCATATTTTATAGTTTTCTGTCTTTTATACCTAGCAATAGTTATTTTGACTTATTTTTTAAAAAAAATGAGCCAAGGAGGTATTTTGGGCTTTATAGACAAGCTGGTAGGAGGAGTCATAGGACTATTTAAAGGCGCGATAATAGCACTTATAATGCTTATATCTATCCTTTTTTTCAGCAAGCATAGCAAAAAAATAGAGAGATTCAGTGAAGACTCTTACATAAGAAAGTATTTTTTAGAATATTCGGTAAACTTTGAAGGAGTATTGCCTCAAGAGATAAAGAAAATGCTAGAAGAGTCCAAGTATCAAGAGAGAATCAAAAAGTATCTAGAAGAGATTTAGAAATCTTATACAGGGAGAAATGATGAGAACAATAGACAGGTATGTAATAAAGGAGATGCTGCTCCCGGTATGTTTTGGGGTGAGCCTTTTTACATTTATATTTCTTATAGATATCCTAATCCAGATGATGGAGAGCATAATAGTCAATAAGTTGCCTATAATATCTGTGTTGCGGATGTTATCTTACTACCTACCTCCGATACTTTCACAGACACTCCCAATGGGATTTTTTCTTGGGGTAATGATAACTTACGGAGGGCTTACCAGTACAAGTGAACTTACCGCCATGGTGTCTATGGGGATGAGCTTAAAGAAAGTAATAAAGCCAAGTTTCATAGTGGCTATTATATTAACAATATCTGTATTTTTTTTGCAGGAGGAGATAGTACCGAGATCTTTTTATAGATTGGGGCAGTTAACAAAAAAAATAGCCTATACCAGCCCTCCAATACAGTTAAAGGGTAAAACTTTTGTAAAGGGGATAGGTGATTACAGTGTTTATATAGACAGCGTAGGGAGTGAGGAAAACAGCGCTAAAAACTTAGTGCTGTTTAGAAACAATGACAACAGTCAATTTCCAACGGTAGCACTGTCAAAACAAACTAAATGGGAAAAATCCAAAATGATAATGGAAGATGTAGAATTCTATCAGATGGATCAAAATGGTAAAACAGATTTAAGTGGAAGCTTTAGAAAACAGACTATACCTCTAGCCTCATTTTTAGATAAAATCGAGGCAAAGGTAGATGATGTAGAAGCCTTGTCAATTAGAGAGATAGTGAAAGAAAGTGCCGGTAAAAACGGCGAAGAATGGTTAGATTACAGGGTGGAACTCCATAAAAAGATCGCAGTACCACTTTCAACAGTACTTTTAGGCATACTGGGGGTTCTACTTTCTGTAGGGCATCACAGGACAGGAAAAGGAGTGAGCTTTGGAATAAGTATAGGAGTGATCTTTTTTTATGTCGCATTTATAAATATTGGCATGGTTATGTCTTCAAAAGGGGAAATACCCCCTGCTTTAGGGATATGGTTCCCCAATGCGTTATTGGCAGTGCTTACCTACATTATGTACTTAAGGAAATCGAGGAGTAGGTAGATGAAAAAAATAGATAGATATATAGTAAAAAATTACCTTAAAGCTACATTCTTAAGCTTGTTTGGGTTTTTAAACATATATGTTGTAGCCAGGTTATTTAAAATTATAAAGTATATTACTACAGGAAGAATGAACATTTCGGATGCTTTTTTATATCTTTTGACCGACCTTGCTGCCGCAATAGTTGATATGATGCCTCTTGCAGTACTATTAGGTTCACTTATAACAATCAGTAAAATGGCTAAAAGTCTCGAAGTTATAGCTCTGAAAACATCTGGAGTTAGTTTTTCAAGGATAGTAAGGGGACCTATAATCTTATCTTTTATATTGGCTCTTTTTATGTACTGGTTCAACGATAATGTGGTCCCGGTCGCTAAAAAGAGAGGCAGGACGCTTAAAAGTGGAGAAATTGAGAAAACATCCAAAACTAAGAAAAATTTATTTTTCAAAGGGCATGGACCTTATATATACTATGCAGAAGAGATCAACGGACAGAAAGAGTCCATGGTAAATGTTGAGGTGGTGAAGCTTTCTGAAGATATGAGTCAGATTATAGAGCTAATAACTGCAAAAAATGCCAGTTATATAGGAACTGGTTGGGAATTCTATGACGGAGTAATAAACAATATTAAAGAGGGAGAGGAACAGGAATTCTCTACCTATAAGGCACCCTATCTACAGGAAAGGGTGGAAGATTTTTTGGTGGACGAAGTCAGGTCTGAAGAATTAAGCATAAAAGAGATGCGACAAGCAGCTAATTTTGTGGGTTCTGTAGGCGGGAACTCCAGAGAGATATTAACGGCACTTTATAATAAGTTATCATATCCTTTCGCCTGTTTTGTAGTGAGTTTTCTGGGCCTATCTTTGGGGAGCAGATATGTAAGGGGTGGGTCTGCCATAAACATAACCTTAAGTTTAGTTTTAGGCTATTCATACTACGTGGTTCAGGCTAGTTTGGAAGCTATGAGTCAAGGGGGAATAATTCCACCAATAATAGGTGCTTGGGTGCCAAACATAATATTTTTTTGTTTGGGGATTATGAGTATGAAAAGAGCAGAATATTAAAAAACATAGTTGGGAGAGATGATCAATGTATGCAGTTCAGCGAGAACTAAAAAATGGGATCCCCGTTTTAATAGAAGATATAGAAAATTTGGATTCTGTCACCATAGGTGTCTATGTAAAAACCGGTTCTAAAAATGAGTTGCCAGGGGAAGAAGGAATTTCACACTTGTTAGAGCACATGATGTTTAAGGGCACTGAAAATAGGAGCGCAAAAGAGATCTCAGAAACTATAGACAATATAGGGGGGCATATAAATGCGTATACAAGCAAGGAAATAACGGCCTATTATGTTAGCCTATTGCACAAGCACATAGATGTCGGGATAGATATATTTTCGGATATGTTTTTGAATTCTACATTCACCGAAGAGAACCTGGAAAAAGAGAAAAAGGTGATAATAGAAGAGATAAGGATGTATGAGGATGTACCCGAAGAACAGCTACACGACTTGAACTCTGAATTTGCAATAAGTGGAAACCACTCAAGGTCTGTACTAGGGACTATAGAGACGGTAACCGGGATAACAAGGGGGATGTTACTTGAGTATTTCAAGTCAAGATATACAACAGACAACATTGTGATATCCATAGCCGGGAAAATCGACGAGGCCAGAATAATTAATTTATTAGATGAAAAGTTCGGGAGCTTAAACAGGCAACTAAAGGCTAGGCCTTATGACCCTAAATTTGAGATAAACAGTGGTAATAAAAAATTTAGCAAGGAAACAAATCAGGTGCACCTTTGCGTTAACACAAAAGGAGCGTCGTTTTTAAGTGACGACAGGTATGAGCTGTCCATAATATCCAATATTTTAGGTGGGAATATGAGTTCTAGACTTTTTCAAAAGATAAGGGAGGACAGGGGGTTGGCTTATTCTGTATACACATACCTTTCTTCATATGAGGAAGGCGGGCTTTTTACAGTTTACGCTGGGACAACCAAGGAATCCTACGAAACTGTAGTAGGGCTCATAAGAGAAGAATTCGATGATATAAAAGGAAACGGGATAACGTCAGAAGAGCTGTCTAAGGCAAAAAATCAGCTATTAAGCATGCTGATACTTGGTCTTGAAACTAGCAAGGCAAGAATGTCACGTATGGCCAACTCCTATCTCATGTTTAAAAGAATAAAACCAATAGAGGAAATAACGAAAAAGATAGAAGATATAAAAATGTCGGACATAAAGAGGGTTGCAAAAGATATATTCGATGACAGATATTACTCTGTCACAGTTCTGGGGGATATAGAAGATTAATTAAAATTTTCATATAAAACAAATACAGAATAAAGGGGAGGTAAGTTCATGGGTATTGTTTATGTAGTGACTTCCGGAAAAGGTGGAGTCGGGAAAACTACTACTACTGCAAATATAAGTACAGGACTTGCGTTAAAAGGTTATAGGGTGGCTGTCATAGATGCCGACATAGGCCTTAGAAACCTGGACATAGTTATGGGGTTAGAAAACAGAATAGTTTACGATCTTGTAGATGTAGTAGAGGGTAGGGCAACTGTAAGGCAGGCTATGATAAAGGATAAGAAACTAAAAGATAATCTTCAGCTTTTAGCAGCATCTCAGACAAAAGACAAAGATGCAATAAGTCCAAAAGATATGGTAAAATTGACGGATAAACTCAGAGAGGAGTTCGATTTTATTTTTATAGATTCTCCTGCTGGAATTGAGCAAGGTTTTAAAAATTCTGTTGCTGGTGCTGATGAAGTCCTAATTGTTACAAATCCTGAGCTTTCAGCCATAAGGGATGCTGATAGAATAATAGGTATATTGGATTCATATGAAAAAAAGCTTCCTAAACTTATCATAAATAGAATAAGGCCTGATATGGTTAGGAAGGGTGAGATGGTTGATATAAATGATATCATCGAATCACTTGAGATAGAACTTTTAGGAATTGTTCCCGATGACGAAGCTGTAATAATTTCTACGAATAGAGGGGAAGCAATAGTTAAAGACACAGTTGCATTAGCTGGAAAAGCTTATCAAAATATAAGTGGAAGGATAGCAGGAGAGGATATACCTATCATGTCGTTGAGATCTAAGGGTGTTTTTGATAAATTTAAACAATTGTTTAAAAAATAGGTGAAGGTGGTCTGTTATGTTAAAAGAATTGTTTCAGAAATTATCAGGTGAAAGTAAGAGCGCAAATGTTGCAAAAAATAGATTAAAGGTTATAATAGCTCAGGATAGAGCTCATCTGAGTTCTGAGGTTTTGGAGTTATTAAAGCAGGATATAATAAAGGTAGTGGAAAAATACCTTGAGATAGAGAGACAAGGGCTTGAGTGCAGTTTGGCAAAAGAAGAGAGAAGGAGCATTGGATTAGAGATATCTGTTCCTGTGAAAAAAATAAAATATGGTGGGTAATTTTTAGATGAAAAGTAATAGAGATGTAAAAATGTTGGTAAAAAAGTTAAGAAAGGTCAGCTATCCTTTGGTGTCAAACGCCATGCTGCTTTCTTTAATAAGTTTGATAACAGTGTATAGTGCTACATATACAAGGAGCAACTCTTTTTTCATGAAAGAGATTGTATGGATAATTTTAGGAATAGTTGTATTCTTCATTTTTTCACTTATAGATTATAGGCTATACTTAAAGTATTCCAAAATTGTGTATATTTTTAATGTTCTTATGTTACTTTCTGTATACGCTTTTGGTAGCACCATACTTGGTGCTAAACGGTGGATAAAGTTAGGACCAATTAGTATACAGCCTTCAGAATTTTCAAAACTTTTTATAGTTTTGACATTTTCAGCTCTACTTGTGGTGAAATATAGGGAGAAGTTTGTCGGTATTAAAACCATATTTTTTACAAGTTTACACTTTATACCGATATTTTTATTGATTGCAAAACAACCTGACTTGGGAACTTCACTAGTACTTGTTTTTTTATACTGTCTCCTGATTTTTATTTATGGAATAGATATTAAGTCTTTTTCCTTGCTTATAGGCAGCGGCTTGGCATTTATACCGTTTGCTTATTTTTTCTTGCTAAAAACCTATCAGAGACAGCGGATAAAGACATTTTTGAATCCAGAAGCTGATATGCTTGGAAGTGGATGGAATGTAATACAATCTAAAATAGCAATAGGTTCAGGCGGAATCTTTGGTAAGGGGATTTTGCAGGGTACTCAAAATAAGTTAAAGTTTCTTCCTGAAGCCCATACTGACTTTATAGGTTCAGTTTTACTTGAGGAAACGGGTTTTATAGGAGGGATTATACTTATATTCCTATATTTATTGCTTATTTATAACATTTTGTTAGTGGCTCAAAAATCAGACAGCGAATATGGAAAACTTGTAGCATACGGAATCTCTGGGATAATCTTTTTCCATACAGTTGTAAATTTAGGTATGATAATGGGTATCATGCCGGTAACAGGACTTCCACTTCTATTAATGAGTTATGGAGGAAGTTCGTTTATATTTGTTTTTATGATGCTTGGGATAGTTCAGAGCATAAAACTATACGGTTGAGAACCTGAGGTCAGCTTCTATGACTAAACAAAGAAAAAGCCACTCTAAATGAGTGGCTTTATTTTATAGATCAAAGATTGATTCTTTATCTTCTACCCCGTCTGAACTTTCATCGTCTAACCATCCGGAAGAAGAACCTTTTTCCCCCTCTTCATAAAGTGAGGATTCCTCTTTTACCTTTTTTAAGTCATCCAAAACCTTATTTATATGTTCGATGAAAATTGCTTTCGTCTCTTTTACAATATCGTATTTCTCTACGCTTACCAAAACAAAAATGTCCCCGGTATCATACTCCCACTCTTTTTTTGTTTTTGCGTTTTTCATTACCTTTGCAGACACATATTCGCTTAAGTTGTTCATTATTTTTTTATTGAATCTACCTTCGTATATAGCCGCCTTTTTGAAGAATCCTTCCAATATTTCATAGGACTGTTTTTGTACTTTTTCTTTTAAAGCTTCGTTGGCAGCTTCTGTAGACTTCATCCTGGCCACCTTGATACCGCTTTCCCCTATTTTACTCTCCCCTATGCTGTAAATTTCTTTTTCCGGATCAACTGAGATTTCTACTATGGTTTTGAATTGTTTTTCAGGCTTAGATTTTATTCCTGGCAGTTTGCTATTTGTACAAGCAAAACTAAAAAATAAAAGTGCTAAGAAAAATGAAAATTTGACAAGTTTCATACTACACGCTCCCTTAGACTGTTTTTTCAAGGAAATTAACAATACAATAAGTACATAACTGTAGGCCGAGATTGAACAACGTTTTCCAGATTACGGAGGCCTAACTTCATCATAGGCTCAATATATCATTCTATAATAAAAAGTTTTAAAAATCAATTTCTATTTGCATAATTCTGTGAAATTTTGTAGAATAGAGAAAATGTCCATAATTATATTTGACTCATACGAGGTTGTAAGGGGTGATGAGATTGAAAATTTTTTCAACGAGAAGGAAATACGCAACTGTAAGCACCAAGGAAAAAACTGAAGTAAAAACTGTACCGGTGAAAACCGAAAAAGAGGTTTCAGGCCTATGGATAAAATGTCCTGGGTGCAGTGAGATAGTGTATAGAAAAGATATAGAAGAAAACCTTCAAAAATGTCCAAACTGTGACGACTATTTTAGGATGTCATCAAAGGAAAGAGTAGCTCTTTTAATAGACGAAGGGACCTTTGTGGAATATGATGAAAACATAAGTTCAAAGGATTTTTTGCAGTTTCCGGAATATGTTGAAAAACTGGAATCTTCTAAGCAAAAAACCAACCTAAACGACGGAGTTATATCCGGGACAGGGAATATGAACGGACTAAAAGTCAGTTTAGCTGTGATGGATTTTGACTTTATGGGCGGTAGCATGGGATCAGTAGTTGGAGAGAAGCTGACACGTGCAATTGAAAGAGGGATAGAGATGAGATTGCCTGTAATAATAGTGTCCACTTCCGGTGGTGCTAGGATGCAGGAGGGGCTTGTTTCTCTTATGCAGATGGCTAAAACTTCAGCGGCATTAGACAGACTTAGAGAGGCGAGGTTGCCTTATATAGCTGTTCCTGTAAACCCTACATCTGGAGGGGTAACTGCATCATTTGCCATGTTAGGGGATGTAATAGTTTCCGAGCCGAAGACCCTTATAGCATTTGCAGGTCCTAGGGTTATCGAGCAGACAATTAAACAAAAGCTCCCAGAAGGCTTTCAAAAAAGTGAGTTTCTTTTAGAACACGGGATGGTCGACGTGATAGCTAAAAGAGAGGAACTGAAGGACACTATCCATAAAATATTAAGCAACTTGGTGTAATCCTAATTTTTGAGGAGAGGTTTTTAAGGAGGGGAAAGAATGGAGTTTGAAAAAGAGTTAGAAATTCTGAGTAAGAAAATATGTGAGCTCAAGAAATTTTCAGAAGAAAAGGAGATAGACCTTTCTTCCGAAATTGATAAATTGGAAAAAGAGCTTGATTTAAAGATAAAAGAGGTATACAAAAATTTAAATCCGTGGGAAAAATCCCAGGTTGCCAGGCACCCGAACAGACCGCATACCCTAGATTATGTGAAATATATAGCGGAAGATTTTGTTGAACTTCACGGCGACAGACTTTTCGGAGACGATCCGGCAATAGTTGGGGGGCTTTGTAAAATAGGTGGCGAGAAGTTCGTAATTATAGGGCACCAAAAGGGAAACAATTTAGAAGAAAATCTTCATAGGAACTTTGCTATGGCAAACCCAGAAGGCTACAGAAAGGCCCTGAGGCTTATGAAAATGGCCGAGAGGTTTAAAATACCTGTTCTTACCCTCATGGACACACCTGGGGCTTATCCTGGAAAAGAGGCGGAAGAACGCGGACAAGGCGAGGCTATAGCAAGAAATCTTCTTGAGATGGCTGGACTTGCTACACCTATAATATCTATAGTAATAGGAGAAGGGGGAAGCGGAGGTGCCATAGGGCTTGGAGTAGGAAACAGGGTGTTCATGCTTGAGAACAGTGTTTACTCTGTAATATCTCCTGAAGGATGTGCGGCTATACTTTTTAAAGATGCAAAGAAGGCACCTGAAGCAGCAGTGAGCCTAAAGATAGATGCAAAAAGCTTACTAGAGCTAAAAGTTATAGATGGTATAATAAACGAGCCAGTAGGAGGAGCCCACAGAGCCCCGGAACAGATGGCAAATAACTTAAAAGAAAAGGTTTTAGAAGCAGTTTCAGAGCTTAAGAACCTCACAGTTGAGGAACTTAAGGTTCAAAGATATGAGAAATTTAGGAACATGGGATTTTTTAATCTATAAATAAATTATTTAAGATTTTATGGGGGGAAACCCCCATTTTTTACTAAATAATTAATACACATTTACTTTTAATTTGATACAAATTTCTCTTAATAAGCCAAAAAAAAGTTGAAAAAAAATAGTATATATTATATAATTCTTGTAAAAATGCCTTATGGTATTTAAAAAAAAGGGTGTTTAAAAATAAAAAGGGTTGTTAAGAAAGGGGAAGTAGTATGAAAAACATAGCTATTTTAACTAGTGGTGGGGATGCCCCTGGTATGAATACGGCTGTGAGAGCAGCTGCTAAGTACGCATTTTCAAAGGGCATGAAGGTATACGGTATAAAAAGAGGTTATGCCGGAATGTTAAATGATGATGTATTTGAGATGAAGTCCATTAACGTTAGTGGGATCGTTGACAGAGGGGGAACAGATCTTTTAACTGCAAGGTGTCTTGAATTTAAGCAAAAAGAAGTAAGGGCTGAGGCTGTAAAGAACCTTCAAAAGAGGGGGATAGAAGGCCTTATTGTAATAGGAGGGGACGGATCATTCCATGGTGCCGACCTTTTATACAAGGAACACGGGATAAAAGTAATAGGAATTCCTGGAACCATAGATAATGATATCGCTGGTTCAGATTACACTATAGGTTATGATACAGCTTTGAATACTATTTTAGATGCAATAACAAAGCTTAGGGATACAGCTACTTCTCATGAGAGAACATATCTTGTAGAGGTAATGGGAAGAGCTTGTGGAGATTTAGCACTTTATGCCTGCATGGCAGGTGGAGGGGATGGATTGTTGATCCCTGAAGTTCATTTTTCGATAGAAGAGCTTGCAGAACAGCTTAATGCAAGAAGAGCTCAAGGTAAGCTTCACGACATCATTCTAGTAGCTGAAGGTGTCGGATCGGCATTTGATATAGCCAAAGGACTTGAAGGAAAAGTAAGATCAGAAATGAGGGTTACAGTTTTAGGGCACGTACAAAGGGGAGGAGCTCCGTCGGCTTTCGACAGGATTCTTGCTACGAAATTAGCTGCTTATGCTGTTGACCTGCTTTCAGAAGGGGAAAGCGGTAAAATGGTTGGTTTAGAAAAAAATGCACTTGTCAACCATCCGATTTCTTACGCTTGGGAGAATAAAAAACATCCTGTGCCAAAAGACTATGAATTGGCACAAACTTTGGCTGAATAACATACTAAATAATCTTTTACAATAAATTCTAGGAGGTAAGATTACATGTTGAAAAAAACTAAGATTGTATGTACTATTGGACCTAAGTCCGAATCAAAAGAAATGCTGGGGAAATTAGTAGCAGCTGGAATGAACGTAATGAGACTTAATTTCTCTCACGGTGACTACGAAGAGCACGGAGCAAGAATCAACACAATAAGAGAGATCGTGGCTGAAACAGGAAATCAAGTAGCTATCCTATTGGATACTAAAGGTCCTGAAATCAGAACTATCAAACTTGAAAATGGGGACGACGTTTTACTAGAAGCTGGACAAGAGTTCACTATCACTACTGACAAAACAGTTATCGGAAACAAAACTAAAGTAGCAGTTACTTACGAAGGTTTAGCAAAAGACCTTAAGCCAGGAGACACTATCCTTTTAGATGATGGATTAGTTGGAATGACTGTAAAAGAAGTATCTGGAAACGAAGTAAAATGTACTGTAAACAACTCAGGAGAACTTGGGGAAAATAAAGGTGTTAACCTGCCAGGTGTATCTGTTCAATTACCTGCATTAGCAGAAAAAGATATAGCTGACCTAAAATTCGGATGCGAAGTTGGAGTAGACTTTGTAGCAGCTTCATTCATCAGAAAAGCTTCAGACGTTAAAGAAGTAAGAAAAGTATTAGATGATAATGGTGGAACAAACATCAAAATCATATCTAAAATAGAAAACCAAGAAGGGGTAGACAACTTCGACGAAATACTAGAGCTATCTGATGGTATCATGGTAGCAAGGGGAGACCTTGGAGTAGAAATTCCTGTAGAAGAAGTTCCTTTCGCTCAAAAAATGATGATAGAGAAATGTAACGAAGCAGGGAAAATGGTTATCACTGCAACTCAAATGTTAGATTCTATGATCAAAAATCCTAGACCTACAAGAGCAGAAGCAGGAGACGTTGCTAACGCAATTCTAGACGGTACAGATGCAGTAATGCTTTCTGGAGAGTCTGCAAAAGGAAAATATCCTGAGCAAGCTGTAAAAACTATGGCTAAAATATGCCAAAAAACAGATTCTGTTATGATGTACATGCCAATGGACTTCGATGGACCTACTACAATAACTGAAGCAGTAGCTAAAGGAACAGTAGAATCTGCTGAAAACTTAGGAGCAAAATTAATCGTAGTTGCTACTGAAACAGGAAGAGCAGCAAGATCTATAAGAAAATACTTCCCTACAGCACAAATTCTAGCTATTACAAACAATGAACAAACAGCAAGACAACTTATGCTTTCAAAAGGAGTTTACACTGCAGTGGAGAAAGCAGACCTTTCAATTGAAGAGTTTACAGCTAAAGCTGAAAAACTAGCAGTTGAAAAAGGATTCGCTCAAACTGGAGATGTAGTAGTAATCTCTTACGGTGAAGGAATATTCAAACCAGGAACAACAAACAGCTTTAAAGTTTCTGTTGTTAAATAATAAAAATATTTAGTAATAAAAAAACGGCCGGTAGCGGCCGTTTTTTTATTTTTATACAACTTCAAATGACGCAAAAACTATTACAACAGTAACCATATCTATATCCTTGTATGTTAATCTGTTATCCTCAAAAGGGTTACACCGGCACCATCGTATGGAAGAGAGTCTAATTCGAGCAGCTATCCTGTGGGGAAAAAGGCAAAAAACGGATTTTATTCCTTACTTTCAAAGCAAATTCATGCCTTTTTATTAAATTTATCAAAAATAAAAGAAAGCGACTATCAAATATTTCTATTCGATAGTCGTTTGTCTACAATTTTAAAGGTCTATTTTTTTATTATTCATTAAACATATTTATTATTAAGATTTAGATATTAAAATTTCATAGTCATGTTTAATAATTTCATCATATCTTTCAAGTTCTATAATTTCTTTAGACAATCTTTCAAGATGCTCTTCATAATGGACGCAATCTTGGCATATTTCCTCTATTAGTTCAGAATTTAAATTTTCAGTAGAAATACCATCATAATCATAATCTTTACAAATATGATTTGATTTAGCTTTGTTTAACTCTAACAGTTTGTTTTGTATTTCAATTAAAGCACCGTGAAGGGCTTGTTTTTTCGCTTCAAATTCCAATTTTAAATCCATAGTTGGCGGGCATTTCCCATATTTTTCTAAACATAAATTGGAGTATATTTCTTTTACTTTTTCCTCCAAATGATATTTTTTAACCAATTTTGTACTTTTCAATTGTCTTTTCATAATTATTCTTCTCCTTTAGTTAATACAATAAGATATACATATGCGGAGCCTGACTACATCTATGACAAATGCGTTATCAGCGTAGAAGACACTGCTTATTTCCGTGAAAATGGAGAAAAAGTACATATACTGATTTATGTTATAACTGAAGAGCAGTTTTATGAAATAGACGTTTTAATAAAAAACATCTATAAACTGAAGCGGCCGATATCGGCCGCTTTTTTATACTTAATATTTCTATACAACTCCCATTGTTGCGAAAACTATAGCAATTGCAGTAGCTATAATAGGGATTACAACAGTAACCATACCTATATCCTTGTAGGATTGCTTGTGTGTTAGTCCTGTGATACCTAGAAGAGTTATAACGGCACCATTGTGAGGAAGAGAGTCTAAACCTCCACAAGCCATTGCAGCTATTCTGTGGAAAGCTTCCGGGTTAATGTTTAGTAAAGCTGCCTTTTGCATGTAAACATCACCTAAGGCGCTTAGAGCTATACTCATACCACCAGATGCAGAACCCGTGATCCCTGCCATTGCACTCGAAGAAACAGCAAGCGATATAAACGGTGTACCAGGTATTCCAAGTACAGCAGCTTGTATTACAGTAAAGGCGGCAAGAGATTTTATTACGTTACCGTATCCAACTTCAGAAGCAGTATTTATAATTGGAAGCAGTGCACCAAAGGCACCTTTGTTTACAGTATCTTTTAAAGATCCCAACTGTTTTCTGAATAAAATAGCCCCTGCAATTATAGAAGCTAGAAGTGCTATAAGCAGACTCCATATCCCTTTAACTTTGGTGAAAGTTGTTCCGTAGTCTTTCAAGTAGTCAGCAGTAATACCAGAATAGAGTATATTTCCTATAACAAAGTTTAAAACTAAGACTATTAAAATAGGCGTTAAGGCTGCTGGAAGAGAAGGCAGATTTACTCCTTCATCAAATTGTTTGATATTGTCATGATGGTCTCCGTATCCCTCTCCGGCTGCACGGGCAGCTTTTTCCCTTCTAGTTAGCCACATCATACCTCCAACAAACATAACCGTACCACCAATTAGACCAAGTATTGGAGCAGCGTAAGCTGTAGTACCGAAAAACGGCATAGGTATTGTGTTTTGTATTTGAGGTGAACCAGGTAATGCAGTCATTGTAAAAGTAAACGATCCTAGAGCAATTGTTCCAGGAATAAGTCTTTTAGGAATATCATTTTCCCTGAAAAGTTCTGCGGCGATAGGATAAACCGCGAACGCCACAACAAACATCGATACACCACCATAGGTTAGAACAGAAACAGAAAGTACAATTGCCAGCAACGCATTTTTCTTTCCAAGCTTTTCTGTGAAGAAATGGGAGATAGTTTTTGCTGACCCAGATTCCTCCATTATCTTACCAAAGATAGCTCCCATTAAGAATACAGGAAAGTATGCTTTGACGTAACCAGAAAAGTTGTTCATAAACACCTCGGTATACGACGCCATAACTGGTGTACCCGTAGAAAACAGAACAGCAACAAGAGCAAGAATCGGAGCTAGCCATATAACTGCGATCCCCCTATATGCAAGATACATAAGTAAGATAAGAGATAAAATAATACCTACAATGCTAAGTGCCATAAAATTCCTCCTTTTTTTATTTAATAAAATTAAAAAATTGAATATCAATCATATATTTTTGAATTAAAACAACTTAATATGATTAAATATTAATATTTTATGATAAAAATATACCACAGTTTATTTCTAAAAGGAAGTATAAAAAATAAAAAAATAATATTTTATCATACTTGTGCCCGTACATATTCAAATATATTCTTTACATTAATACATTATGTGATTAAAATATCTATATATTTATGGGAAAATTGTAAAAAAATGCAATAAAAAAGACCAGCTAAGACTGGTCTCTGTTTCTTTTGTATAGTCTATATACGTAAATTAGGATAGATATAAGTATCACAGGATAAAAGTAGTAAGCTACTGTTGGAAATAATCCTAAAAAAATTGTTTTGGGGATCCCGAATTCTTTTATGGAATGAAACAAGGTAAGCCCTAAGGTGCTGGATAAAATCAAAAGAAAAATAATATTCATAATCATCACCTTCTTAAAAACTGCCTCATAGATATTTTACTATATTAATTAAGTAATTCCTTTAAAAATTAGAATTAAAAATCAGCTGCTTTTAAATTGCACCTATACAAATTAACTTAACTGGTTACCTATGCTTAAGTTTTAATACTTTATTGATAATTTCTATAGAGTGTTGCAAAAGTAATTTACAAAAAAATTAAAAATCATATCCAAAATAGAGTAATAATTAAGTTACCACACAAAATTCTGCTCGAAAGGATATGATCCCTAATGTATATACCACAATCTATTATTAAGAGCAACCTACTTTATCAAATTTTAAAGATTATTGAAAAAAATTTCCCTGAACTTTTTCTTAATAATAACTCTGGAAGACCTAGAAAATATAGCTTAGGAAAAGTTTTGGCAGTTATGATTTACAAAGCGCGTAGCGCTAACCTTAGTTTCAGAAAGATAGAGGAGTCTTTGAAAAAAGATTTCATCTCCCTTAGAATACTTGGGCTTGAAAAGATGCCTGATTTTTCAATTCTATTTAAGACGTATACTAAACATTTGAAATATAATATGAATCTTTATCTTCAAAGAATAGGAAAGCAACTGTATAAAAATGAGACTATTTTTTACTTAGACTCCAGTTCTTTAATAACTTCAAAATTAGATAAAGAAGCTAGGTTTGGAAAATCTACAAGACTGGATTGGTATTGCGGGTATAAATTACATTTGATTTGCAGCAGTAATGGGATACCGTTTTCTTTTAACATAACTACAGCAAATATTCACGATTCCAGATGTGAAGAATTAATAAATTCGTTAAGCAAAATAGCGCCAAACACGGATGTTATCGCAGATAAAGGATATGATGTGAGTAGGTTATTAGGCTATTCGAAAGAATTAGGTGTCAACTTAATTTGTCCTTTGAATAAACGAAAAGCTAAAAGGATTGAAGTAGATAAACTGAAAGACCCGTTAAGAAGGTCAAATTATACTTATCTGCAATCTAAAGCCGGAAAGAAAAGATACGGAAAGCGCTGGGAAATAGAGAGGTTATTTGGAAACTTAAAAGAAAACTATTCGATTGATAATCATCGGGTAAGAGGTCTTAGCAGAAAATATTTCAATGTAAGCTTAAAATTATTGTTATTTACAATAGAAAAGGCTATTGCAGTATTGAAAATTATACAATACTTTTGCAACAGCCTAATAATTTCTAATTAAAAACTTGGCTTAAATTATTAAAAGGAAAATGCATAAAACTATGTAAATTATTAGTAAATGTATTCTGAAAAGAAATATTTTTAAGGGGATGAAAAATATGGATAAAAAATATGTCTATCTATTCGGACCAAACAAATCAGATGGAGATGCAAGTATGAAGGAGCTTTTAGGCGGAAAGGGTGCAAACTTAGCTGAAATGGCAAGGATAGGGATACCGGTGCCGCCAGGTTTTACTATAAGCACCGAGATCTGTACTATATATAACGAAAAAGGTAAAGATGAAGTAAAAAAAATCTTGGAGAAAACAATAAAAAATTCTGTTGAATTTGTTGAAAAAACAGTGGGAATGGAATTTGGAAACACAGAAAATCCTTTGCTTTTTTCAGTGAGATCCGGGGCAAGGAAATCTATGCCAGGTATGATGGATACAGTATTAAACCTGGGGATAAATGATGATATAGTCAAGGGACTTGTGGAAAAGACCGGTAATGAAAGGTTTGCATGGGATTCCTATAGAAGATTTCTGCAGATGTACGGTGATGTAGTACTCGGGATGAAGCCAGAATCAAAGGATGACGGAAATCCTTTTGAAAAAATAATAGAGGACATGAAAGAAGCTTTGGCGATAAAAAATGATATAGAGTTTAAGGTGGAGGACTTGAAAGTATTGGTAAAAAAATTCAAGGTTCTTATAAAGAAATCAACTGGGAAAGAGTTTCCACAAGATCCGTGGGAACAACTTTGGGAAGCCATAGCTGCAGTGTTTGACAGCTGGATGAACGAAAGGGCAATAATATACAGAAAGCTTGAAAAAATACCAGATTGGTGGGGGACAGCTGTAAATGTTCAGGCCATGGTTTTTGGAAACATGGGTGAAGATTCTGCAACCGGCGTGGCTTTTACAAGAAATGCCGCTACGGGTGAAAATAAGTTTAACGGAGAATTTTTGGTCAATGCTCAGGGAGAAGACGTGGTGGCAGGGATAAGGACCCCTCAGGAGATAACACAGGAAGACTCCATAGAGTGGGCTAAGAGGAACAATATAGTAGAGGGGGAGAGGATAAAGAGACACCCTTCTTTAGAAGAACTAATGCCGGAAGTTTATAGAGAACTCTACGAAGTACAGGAAAAGCTAGAGCAACACTATAAGGATATGCAGGATCTAGAATTTACAGTACAGGAGGGGAAATTATGGCTGCTACAAACAAGGACAGGAAAGAGGACAGGTCAAGCCATGATAAAAATTGCAGTAGATCTCCTAGATGAAGGGATAATAGATGAGATGACAGTCCTTGATAGAATAGATATAAATAAAATAGGGGAACTGCTACATCCAGTATTTTCTGCAGATTCTTTGAAAAAGGCTAAGGTTGTTACCAAGGGTTTGCCGGCAGCACCTGGGGCAGCAATGGGACGCGTAGTATTTTTTGCAGATGAAGTGGAGAAATACGACGAGGCAATACTGGTTAGATTGGAAACCTCTCCCGAAGATATTAAGGGGATGACACTTGCAAATGGATTTTTAACTGTGCGTGGAGGGATGACATCCCACGCTGCGGTTGTGGCAAGAGGAATGGGAAAATGCTGCGTGGCGGGAGCAGGTGAAATAAGAGTAGATTATAAGAAAAGGATATTTGAAGTAGATGGAAGGGTATTTAAAGAAGGGGAATGGATCTCGCTAAATGGTAGGACCGGAGAGGTGTATGAAGGGAAACTTGAGACAACGGAACCTCAAATTGGTGCTGATTTCGAAAGGGTTTTAAAACTTGCAGACAAAATTGCACGTGTTGAAGTGAGAGCAAATGCAGATACGCCTGTGGATGCAGCTTTAGCGCTTAAGTTTGGGGCTAAAGGCATAGGGCTCTGCAGAACCGAACATATGTTTTTTGAACCAGATAAAATAAAAGCTATGAGAGAAATGATACTGGCATCGGATGAAAAAGGAAGGGAAAAAGCCTTGTCAAAATTACTTCCATTACAGAGAAAGGATTTTGAAGAGATATTTGAGGTAATGAAGGGTCTTCCGGTTACCATAAGGCTTTTAGATCCACCTCTGCATGAATTTCTACCGCATACAAAGGAAAAGCAGGAAGAGCTAGCTCTAGAGCTTCACGTGAAGGCAAGCAAGGTTAGGGAAACTGTAGAGCACTTGAAAGAACTTAATCCTATGCTGGGGCATAGGGGGTGCAGACTAGGAAATACCTACCCAGAAATTACCGTAATGCAGACAAAAGCTATAATGGAGGCTGCGATAAACGTCCAAAATAAGGGAATAGATGTTTTCCCTGAAATAATGGTTCCATTGGTTGGAACTCTAGAAGAATTGAAAATGCAAAAACTTTACATAGAGAAAACCATAAAAAACGTGTTTGATCAAATGGGTGTGAGGGTAAAGTACAAAATAGGTACAATGATAGAGATACCTAGGGCAGCCTTAACTGCCGACGAGATAGCAAAACATGCTGAGTTTTTTTCATTTGGAACAAACGATCTAACTCAGATGACTTTCGGGTATTCTCGTGACGATGCCAATAAATTTTTACCTATATACTTAGAAAAGAAAATACTAAAAAAAGATCCGTTCCAGGTATTGGACAGGGATGGGGTTGGACAACTTATGAAAATTGCATTTGAGAAGGCAAAGGGTATTAATCAGGAAATAGAGATAGGGATATGCGGAGAACACGGCGGAGAACCGTCATCTATAGAGTTTGTAAGTGACATAGGTTTTGATTATGTGAGCTGTTCACCTTATAGGTTGCCTATAGCTAGAGTAGCGGCTGCCAAAGCAGCTAAGGAATAAAATTTTCATGTATTTGATTTGAAGTTTAAACCAGTAGAAAGGAGAGACAGTAAAATATTTTAAAAAGTTTTAACATACAATAAAAAATAGAAGATACACAAGTATCTTCTATTTTTTAAAATTATTTTTAGGCTGGAGGTATGTACATATGGGGAAAGTGTTCAAGGGAATGGTGACCTCTGTAGGCTTGGCTATATCTAAAGTTCATATATATGAAAAAAAAGAGATCTCTATAAATAAGGATAGTATGCTCGGGAAGAACACTGAAAAAGAAAGGCTCATAAATGCCCAAAAGAAAACAAAAAAGCAACTCTTAAAATTTAAAGAGAAAACTCTTGAGATAATGGGGGAGGATGAGGCTGCGATATTTGACAGCCACGTTACACTATTAGAAGACGAGTATATACTGAATCAGATACACTCATATATAGACAAAGAGATGGTTTCTGCCGAATACGCCTTGAAATGCGTCATTGAGGAGAACTGCAACCTGCTGTCACAAATAGAGGATGAATTCTTCAAAGAAAGGGCGGCAGACCTTAAAGATATAGGCAAGAGATGGATAGATAATATATTGGAAATAGAGTCAGAGGATACGCCAGAGCTTCTAAATAGAACGATAATAGTCAGCGATAGCATAGACCCTTCCGATATTATTAAAATGGATTTAAAAAAAGTAGACGGTTTTGTCAGCTTTAACGGTGGGAAAATGAGCCACGCCTCGATAATGGCAAGATCTTTGGGGATACCTTTTATAGTGGGGATAGAGCTAAGAGGAGAAGTAAAGAATGGAGAAGCCTTGATACTCGATGCTATTGAGGGGAAAGTTATAGTTAATCCGGATGAATCTGAAATCAAGAAGTATAGTTTAAAGATTCAAAAGTACAAAAAAGAACAGGAGAATCTCGATAAACTAAAGGGGAAAAAAGCGATATCGAAAGATAAATTTGAAGTTAGAATACTGGCAAATGTAGAAAGTGCAGATGATATTGATCTGGTCTTAAAATATGGTGCCGATGGAATAGGCTTGTATAGAACTGAGTTTTTATTTATGAATTCAAAGAACTTTCCTAATGAAGAGGAGCAGTACAATTCATATAAAAAAGTCGTAGAGAGGATGGAAGGTAAACCGGTAATAATAAGGACCCTGGATATAGGCGGAGATAAATTTCCTGAATATATGGAGTTTCCAAAGGAGGATAACCCATTTTTAGGGATGAGGGCCCTTAGAATATTTCTAAAAGATTTGAAGACCTTTAAAACACAGATTCGAGCAATCTTAAGAGCTTCAAACTATGGAAACGTATTGATAATGTTTCCTATGGTAATTTCAATGGATGAGGTTAGAAAGGCAAAAAAGTTAATCGAGGAATGTAAGGACGAGTTAAGGCAGGAAGGGGTCCTATTTGATGAGTATATAAAGGTGGGTATATTGGTTGAGACGCCTGCTGTTGTAATGCGTGCCAAAAATTTCGCCAAAGAGGTGGAGTTTTTTTCAATAGGCACAAACGACCTGACACAATATATATTAGCTGTAGACAGGGGGAATGAATATATATTCAACTTATACGATCCATATAATCCTGCCGTATTAGAGGCTATAAATACAGTTATAAGAGAAGCCAAAAAACAGAAAATAATGATTTCTATGTGCGGAGAGCTTTCAGGAGACGAAAAAGCGACAGCTTTATTGCTTGGCATGGGACTGGAATCATTCTCAATGTCACCTATTTTGATACCAAAAATAAAAAAAAATATATTGAGTCTGGATAAAAGAAAATGTGAGAAGCTGGTAGAGCGGATTTTGAAGATGGAAACTGCAGATGAGATAAAAGAGGAGATAAATAATTTTTTGGAATCGAAATAATCTTAAAGAATTTTTGGGGGTATACCCCCAAAAATTTTTTATGTAAAGAAATGCCAGAATAACTATTATCTTTATCGCTAGAAGTACATATACTAGTCAATGTATGTACACTGACATTAATAATATTTTTTAATAGTCTCAGTCGTCGGATATTTTAATATAATCTATGTAAGCGGTGGCTTGTTCCATAGTATTGTCGGAGTCACTCATTATAGCTATGCTAGCATTATTCGGAGGAGATTCCCCAAAGGCAGAGAGATAGTCTTCTATGATGTTCCTATTCTCGGTAACCCATTCCCCAACTTTATTACTCCCACTCTGTAACGCAAAGGTTTTTGAAGAATCCGAATAAGGACTTGTGACAATACTCCCTTTATTAAGTTTACTTGCCCAAACATAGTTTAAAGCGCTGTGTGGAGGGTATTCTCCGTAGAATTTTTTAATAAAGTTGTATTTGAGTTTTTTCAATGCCGTACTTTTTTCTGGAGAATACTCAAATATTATATAGATTCTTATTGGGAAATCTTCTCCAGATTTAGATGTTGCATCACCTTTTTCGTAGATGTTCTCCACCATCCACCTCACCTCAAGCAAAGGGTAGCTGTAAGCATCAAAGCTTTTTCTGTAAATTATTGCCGAAGCACTTCCCAGGCTGCTAGCCTTGAGTATTCCCCCATCTAAGATTTCGTAGCGTGAAAGGGCAGTTATATTTCTGAACTTTAGTGGCCTCCAATTGTTTAGGGTGAGAAATTCTTCATATAAAAACGTCTCGGCCCACAGAAACTTGAAAAAGAAAGTCAATAAAAGAAAGACAAGTTTACTCATAAAATCTCCTCCTCTATTAAATTATACAATTTTAATAGGCAGTCCCAAGTGATTTTTAAATCGATGAATCCCACAGGTTTATTTTTTATCACGAATTTCTGAGCACAGTATATTTTTTTCTAATATTTTGTATCATAGTTAATTCAAGACTGGAAGAAATCCAGTTCATTGTGAATTTTAAATAAATTCAATAGCTTGAATTAAGGTTATGACAAGCAAGACTTTCAAGTCTTTATTAAAAAAAATTAATGTATTCTAGTTTGGGGATTGTAATAAAATAATTTAAGAGGGTTTGTGGAGGTGTAGAAGATGTTATTTAAAATACTCGTTTTAATTTTTTTAAGTGGATTAATTTTTTCAAATAAAGCTGATGCAAAATGGCTAAACGAAGAGATATTGAAAAACAAAGAGGGTAACAGCAGAGAAATAAAACAGGAACTCAAGAAAAAGCTTACCCCGTTACAATATAAGGTAACCCAAGAAAACGGAACAGAGGCAGCGTTTAAAAATGAATACTGGGACAATAAGGAAGCAGGGATATATGTGGACATAGTTTCAGGGGAACCGCTTTTCAGCTCTTTAGATAAGTATAAATCGGGGACAGGTTGGCCTAGCTTCGTCAGACCCCTTGAACCAAGCAACCTTGTGTATGTAGAAGATTGGGCGCTGTTTTCAAAAAGGGTGGAGGTAAGAAGTAAAAAAGGCAATTCTCATCTAGGGCATGTTTTTCCTGATGGACCACCACCTACAGGTTTGAGATACTGTATGAATTCAGCGGCGTTAAAGTTTATACCAGTTGGAGCACTAGAGGTTGAAGGCTACAGTAAATATAAAAAATTATTTGAAGAGTAGGACCGCTCACAGGTCCTATTTTTTAATGGTTTCAGGTAAATATACAACTATTTATGCAGCGAGTTGTATTGAAAAAAAACAGCAAATGGTTTAAAATATTTCTATAGCATCTACAGGAGGGATAAAATGGCTACAAAATCGCTTGAAAAAATGATAGACGAATTTAATAAATTTCCAGGTATAGGAAGGAAGACTGCAGCAAGGCTTGCGTTTCATGTTATGGAGATGGGGGATTTTGAAATAGAGAGCTTTATACAGTCTGTAAGGGATGTAAAAGAGAAAATTAAAAGATGCAGTGTATGCGGTAACTTGAGTGAGAAAGAGGAGTGCGAGATCTGCAGTGACGAATTCAGAGATAAAAGCCTTATATGCGTTGTAGAAGACAGCAAGGATATAATATCCCTGGAAAAGGCTAGAAATTACAAGGGGCTCTATCACGTGTTGCATGGGAAGATAGATCCTTTAAACGGCATAGGTCCGGATAAGTTGAACATAAAGTCTCTCTTGCAGAGGGTAACGAACGAGGATATAAAAGAGGTAATTTTAGCTTTAAATCCTGATCTTGAAGGTGAGACAACTGCAATGTATCTAGCAAAGCTTTTGAAACCCTTTGGAGTGAAGGTAAGCAAAATAGCAAGTGGTATCCCTATTGGAGGCAATATAGAGTTTGCTGACATAGCCACCATAGCCAAGTCCTTAGAGGCCAGACAAGAAATAGATTAAATTTGTTCTTATAAAAGAGGAAAAGTGTAGGTAAAATTATAAATTTATAAAAGGGGAAATTTAGAAAAAATAGCATATCTAGATAGCCCCTTTTTAATTTGTGCATTCATTTTGAATATTGCTGGAGGTGGGAATAAATCAATGAGAAGAAATATTTTAATAGCTTTAATAATAATAGCCGTTGTATTTTTACTAATCTATCTGAACAAAGAGTATAGTAGCACAATTGTATTGGATTATAATGGCGGAGAAGTAGTGCATACTTCTAGAGAGGTCACCGGGATAGAATCTGCAGTGATAATTTCCGGGATACTGATGGGGATATTCTTGATGACACTATTTCTTTTTTCAGGCTTATTTTTATCTATGTTCTTTATATTCTTTTTTATAGGTTTGTTCTTTTTAGGCAGGGCGATCTTATTTTTATTGCCGTTGCTACTGATATTCGCTTTATTTTTTATGATTTTTAAAAAGAAGGGCAAGCCTCTTAAATAGGGGGATGAGTTTAGCATGGGAAGAATCAGGAAGGGTCATATAACTTGGCATGATATAGAACTTTTTTTAGAAGAGAAACTGGAAAAAACGGAGCTTATGAAATTAAAAGACAGATACAAAAAGCACCTGAAAAATGAGTGGGAAGACCTTGAACGAGTAATGACTGACGAAGAGGATTTTGTGTGTGAATACGAGATGGAGGATTTTTTGAAAAAAGCAGGTGAAGAGGAAAAAATTTTAAATGCCCTTAGGCTCATATTCCCAGAAGATATTGAGATAGGGGATATGATAGAGGAATTAGAGCACGAAAAGGAATGGAAAGGCGCCGATTAGAAAAAGCAGAAGGAGAAAACTGGTTATGGAAAAATTATATGAAATTCAGATAGATGCAGAGGCCACTTTTCTAAAAAGACTAAACAGGTATTTAGCTGAGGTGGAGCTTGAGTCTGGAGAAACAGAATTGGTGCATGTGCACGACCCTGGAAGGTTGAAGGAACTTTTGTACCCTGGCAACAGGGTAAAGCTTAAAAAAGCAAAAAATACAGAAAGAAAAACTAAATGGGATGTTATAAGTGCAGATGCAGACTCTGAGGACGTTTTGGTAAATTCCATGTATCACAGATATATTTCGCAAGAGATTCTAAAGAAGCCGAGCTTAAACCCTTTGGGAGAGTTGGAATTCATAAAAGCAGAAGTAAAGTATGGTAGCAGCAGGATAGACTATCTTGTGGAAAAGAGTGGAGAAAAAATTTGGATAGAGGTAAAAGGGGTATCGTTGTCGGAAAATGGCGTGGCTATGTTTCCAGATGCCCCCACCACAAGGGGGCAACGACACCTTAAGGAGCTTATTGAGATAAAAAATAAGGGGGACAGGGCTGCAGTATATTTTTTAATACTCAGGGCCTCAAAAACTTTTAGGCCCAGGTGGGAGACCGATCCAAAGTTTGCAGAACTTTTTTATGAAGCCATGGACAGCGGGGTGGAGGTATATCCTATTCTTTTAGAATATAAAGGCGGGGTTGTGTACTACAGACATTTGGTAGAAGTAGAAAAAAGATCAGTTTAAGCAGATTTTGGGGGCAATCATGAATAAACAGATAAGAAAACTGATAATAGCTTTAAAAGTTCTGACGGCGATATTTTTAGTCGGAGTTTTCGGGTACATGTATGTAGAAAAATATACCCTTTTAGACTCTTTTTATATGACAACCATAACCCTATCCACAGTGGGATTTGGGGTTATAAGGGAACTCAGTGATGTAGGAAAGCTGTTTACAATTTTTCTCATATTTTCAGGCATGACGGTTGTTGTGTACAGCTTCGGGGTCCTAGCCAGCTTTTTAATAGAGGGGGAGTTTAAAAAGTATTTGAAAGGGGTAAAGATGAAAAAGGAGATATCCAAACTTGAAGGTCACTTCATAATATGCGGCTATGGAAATACAGGAGCCAAGATAATCGAAAAGTTTATCGAGAGAAAGCTTGAATTTGTGGTAATAGAGAGGGAGTTCGAGGTTATAAACGAGCTCAAGGAAAGATATGGAGACATCATGCTATTTGTACATGGGGACGCCACAAAGGATGAGGTGTTGGCACAGTCGGGGATAAAAAAGGCCAAAACCTTGATATCTGTTTTGGCAACAGATGCGGACAATCTTTTTGTAACGCTTAGTGCAAAAGACCTCAATAGCAAATTAAAAGTTATAACCAAGGTAATGGAGAGCGGAAATTCTTATAAGTTAAGGCGTGCTGGGGCTGATTTTACTATATCGACACTGGACATAGCGGCTGAGAGAATATTTTCAACCGCAACAGAGCCAAACCTGGTTAGTTTTGTGGATATAGTGAGCAAAAAATCCCAACTTGATGGTCTGAGGCTGGAGTTTATAATGATAAATGAGAGGAGTGAGCTGCACAATACAACTCTCAGAGAAGCCAGGATACCACAAAAGACAAACCTAGTTGTTATAGGCGTAGAAAAAGAGGACGATTTCAAATTAAACCCTATGTCAAACACGCTTCTTACGTCTGGCAGTAAACTTTTGGTTATGGGAAAAGAAGAGCAGATAGAAAAGTTGAAAAAATTGGCTGAAAAAAGCCTTTTAGAAAGGCATATACACATAGATTAGATAGAATGATTTTATGGAGGTTCAAATGGGGGATAACTATAAGTTTGTGCAGAACAGAATTTGCGAGTATTTTCCGTGTCATGAAATAGGAGATAAGGAAATATTCAATTGCTTATTCTGTTTTTGTCCGCTTTATATGCTCGGGAAAGATTGTGGTGGGGATTATTCCTATAATGAAAAGGGGATAAAGAATTGCTCAAAGTGCCTCCTTCCACATATCAAGGAAAGTGGTTATAATCATGTTTTGAGTAAGATGGGACTTATTATGGAGAGGGCTAAAAAAAGTATCGGCTAATTTAGCACAGATGCTTTAAAGGATATGCCGCTTTAATTTTGAATATTTTAAATAAACGTGATTTATTTGAATTGGCGGTGAATATATATGAAATTGAAAAGAGAACTTGGGTTTTGGGATGTTTACAGCATAGCTTCAGGGGCAATGATAAGTTCGGGGATATTTGTTTTGCCTGGGATAGCCTTTAGCAAGGCAGGGCCTAGTATAATTTTGTCCTATTTTTTGGGAGGCATAATAGCTCTTTTGGGTATACTGTCTATAATAGAGCTCACAACGGCAATGCCGAAGGCGGGTGGAGATTATTTTTTTGTAGAGAGGACACTTGGGCCGCTGGTTGGGACTATATCTGGAATTTTAAGTTGGTTTGCCATCTCATTAAAATCTGCTTTTGCTATATATGGTATGTCTGGTGTTATTGTTGGATTGTTATATGGCAGCTTTGACCCAAGTAAGATAGCCGTGATATCTGTGATTATTACAATTTTTTTTGTGGCTTTGAATATAATCGGGGTGGAGGTAGCCAGTAAATTTGAAATAATAATTGTAGCAGCCCTAATAAGTTTAATGATTTTGTATATAGGTATAGGGATTTTTAAAATTAAATTAGGGCATTTCTCTCCTTTTTTTCAAGAATTTGAGATTTCAAATGGAATTGCAAAAAGTTTGGGAGGAATAGTCAGCTTTTCTGGGTCGGAATTCAGGATCGTGGTTGCTACGACAGCCTTTATCTTTGTATCTTTCGGGGGTCTATTAAAGGCTGCAAGCGTATCGGAGGAAGTGAAAGATACCCATATAAACATAGTTTATGGTCTTATAAGCTCTATAATCAGCATCTGTATACTTTATGTTTTGGTGCTTTTTGTTACTATAGGGAGTGTAGAGGGAGAAAAGCTGGCAGCATCGCTTACACCTATAGCTGATGCTGCCAGAAACATTGCCGGGACGCCGGGTTATATTGCTATAACAATAGCTGCGATGCTGGCATTCATATCTACTGCAAATGCTGGGATAATGGCAGCGTCGAGGTACCCTCTGGCACTTAGCAGGGACGGTTTGTTACCAGAAATAGTAAGCAAGGTGAGCAAAAGATTTAAGACACCGGTGATATCCATAATTCTCACAGGAGGGTTCATCACTTTTTCTTTGACACTGCCACTTGAGACACTTGCGAAAACTGCTTCTGCAGTTATTTTAATGACTTATATACTTACTAATTTATCGGTGATAATCTTGAGAGAGAGCAATGTGGTAAATTATAAACCCACATTTAAAGCACCTTTCTATCCTTGGGTTCAAGTCTGCATAGTTGTAATTTTTACTTACTTTATAAACAAATTGGGGTATACTGCGATAGAAACCAATTTGGCCCTAATTTTCTTAAGTATTGTCATATATTTCAACTATGGTAAGAAAAATGCAAGCCAGGAGTATGCCCTTTTGCACCTGCTCTTAAGAGTTACGGAGAATCTTAAGCTAGAGCATGACTTGGAATCTGAGTTAAGGGATATAATTCATGAAAGAGACAGTGTGGAGTTGGATGAATTTGATAAATTGGTCAAAAATGCGGTCATCTTAGATTTACAGGGTCCACTTACTTTAGATGAGCTATTTGAAATAGAAGCGGAGAGGCTAGAGAATACTTTAAATATAGCGAGAGACAGGTTGATACAACTCTTTAATGAAAGGGAGAGGGAGAGCTCTACTGCTATTACTGAGTTTACAGCAATACCGCACATAGTTCTTGATGAGGAAGAATTGTTTAATCTGGTTGTTATTCGGTGCAAACAAGGGATAAGGTTCAACGAGAAAAAGAAATCGATAAAGGCAGTATTTCTTTTTATAAGCAGTAGTGGAGTAAGGAAAACTCACCTAATGACTTTGGCGTCCATTGCTGCCTTGACAAGAGAGGATGATTTTGAGGAAAAATGGATGGCTGCAAAAAACGAAAATTATTTAAGAGATATGATACTTTTAAGCAAAAGGAAAAGGTTTGCAAAGTAAAGCATATTGGCGTGTTAATTAATATATTTTATGTATAATTTAATTGTAAAATGAAGTAGAATATGTTAAAATCTTTATGAAGTGTCGTGAAAGGAGGGGAGATTATGAGGATATATAATTTATTTCCAAATGCTCTTGGAAGCATGGCAGATTGGAAAGAAAGATTGAAAAAAATAAAATACATGAATTTTGACCACGTATATATAAATCCTTTTTTTCAGACTGGTTATTCTCGGAATCTCTATGCTCCTAAGAACTTCTATGAGATATCTGAGAGGATTTGTGATGACAATTCCCCTGAGAGTGCTGAGGATCAGCTGAGGGCGTTTGTAAACGAGGCACACCGTCTTGGCATAGGTGTGATTTTTGAAATGATATGTACACATACATCTATAGACTCGGATTTAGTTCTGGAACATCCCGAGTGGTATCAGTCAGAAAACGGTCAGTTTAAGAACTATACCATCACAAGCTCCAACGATTGGGCGGAGTGCGTAGATGTTCTCCGTATAGATAACAATACAGATAATATGTCTACAAGGGAAGAAATATGGTCTTATTGGGAGGGACTTTTGCTCCATTATATGGACTTTGATTTTGATGGGGTCAAGATACACTGTGCGTTTAACCTTCCAGAAGGTCTGATAGATAGACTAATAAAAACTGGAAAGCAGAAGAGGGATAATTTCATATTCCTAGGTGATAATCTCGGAGCAAATCTTGGTGAGATATTGGACCTAGGAAGAATTGGGTTTGATTATTTGTTTACCAGCTTTAAATGGTGGAATTTTAAGGATGTTTGGTTTTTAGATCAGCATTATAAATTAAAAAATAATGTAGGATTGATATCTTTTCCAGAAAATTACGATACAGAAAGAATAGCGGATAAATACGACAAAAATCCAAATGCCTCCATGGTACTGTATTCGTTGGCGGCATATATGAATAAAGGGGTTTTAGTACCCGTTGGATATGAAAATGGTAGTTCTGCAAGATTGGATGACGTAAGAATTTACGATTTTAATATCGATGAAGAGAGTATGCATCTGGAAGAATACATAAGAGAAATAAATAGGATAAAAGAAACATACCAGATATTTAATGAGGAGACAGAGCTTTTTTTCTTAAACTGTCCTAATCCAAATGTGTTATTATTGAAAAAAAGCACAGAAAATGAGAGCGCTTTGATAATCGCTAACCTTAATTTTAGCGGTGAAGAAAAGGTAAGTTTGGAAAATCTAGACAAACTTTTAGAGAGCAGCTTAATAGAGGATATATCTCCTTTTTCGTTAGAAAGAACCATTCCTATAGCTTATGAGGAACTGTTGAAGCCTGGGGATGTAAAAATATTTTATACAAAGAATTAAAATTTGGGGTGATGAAATGAATCAGGAACATTTAAAGAAAGTTGACTTAGAGGTATACGAAGCTATAAAAAAAGAAGAAGACAGACAAGAGTACGGAATAGAACTTATAGCCTCTGAGAACTTTGTAACAAAAGCTGTAATGGAAGCTGTTGGCGGAGTTATGACAAACAAGTATGCAGAAGGATATCCGCACAAAAGATATTACGGTGGATGCCAAAACGTTGACATCGTAGAAGAACTAGCAATCGAAAGGGCAAAAGAACTATTCGACGTAAAATATGTAAATGTTCAAGCTCATTCGGGTTCACAAGCAAATATGGGTGCATACCAAGCTGTAATTGAACCAGGGGATACTATCCTTGGTATGAAATTAGACCATGGTGGGCATCTAACTCACGGATTCGGAATAAACTTCTCTGGTAAATTGTATAATGCAGTTTTCTACGGAGTGGATAAAGAAACAGAAACAATTGACTATGAAGAACTTAGGAAACTTGCAGTGGAGCACAAGCCTAAGCTTATCGTAGCTGGGGCAAGCGCGTATCCAAGAATAATAGATTTCAAAAAATTCAGGGAGATAGCTGACGAAGTAGGAGCTTACTTGATGGTGGATATGGCTCATATTGCTGGATTAGTAGCTGCAGGAGAGCATCCTAGCCCAGTACCATATGCCCACATAGTTACAACTACAACTCACAAAACTCTTAGAGGACCTCGTGGCGGTATGATTATTACTAATGATGAGGAAATAGCTAAAAAATTAGATAAAAGTATCTTCCCTGGAATTCAAGGTGGGCCATTAATGCACGTTATAGCTGCAAAAGCTGTTGCATTTAAAGAGGCTTTGACTGATGAGTACAAAGAATACCAAAAACAAATAGTTAAAAATGCTAAAGTTCTTGCAGAAGAGCTTACAAACAAAGGGTTGAGAATAGTAAGTGGGGGAACCGACAACCACTTGATGCTTGTTGACCTTAGCGGAAAAGGTATAACTGGTAAAAAAGCTGAAGAAGCGCTTGTAAAAGCTGAAATAACTGTTAATAAAAATACTATTCCTTTTGACCAACAAAGTCCTTTTGTTACAAGCGGTATCAGAATAGGTACTCCTGCGGTAACTCAGCGTGGAATGAAAGAGGCTGAAATGAAAGAGATAGCTTCACTTATAGAAAGAGTAATAGACAACATAGAGGATGAAGCTGAACTTAAGAGAGTTAAAGAAGACGTACGTAAACTTTCTGAAAAGTTTCCATTATACAGATAATATGGCACCCAAGGGTGCCTTTTTTCATTTTATTTTGTATAAATATTTTAAGTTGATAACTGTATTTAAACTTTAAACAAACTATTGAATTGATTTAAAGTCATAAAAATAAAAAAATATATGTTTTAGTTGTGAACCACACGAATTGACATGAATCAAAAGAAAGAGTTTTATAGAGTTTAGGCGTAAAAGAGACTTACTTAGATCTATTTAATAGTTCGAGTGATATGTGAAAATTTGTGACAAAAAATTATTTTAAAGTTTTTCTCTGTGCGCCTCATATTTAAAAGTTCTATAAAAACTCTGTGCTAAAAATCTTTAGTAAATAAATTCAGTAATACATTGATAATTTTGAATAGCAACTTGAGTGAATTATGGTATAATATAGTAAAAAGTTTCAGGGGGAAATTATGTTGGATAAGATAATTATAAAAGGTGCCAGGGAGCATAACCTGAAAAATATAAATATAGAGATTCCTAAAAATAAGTTCATAGTGATAACTGGAGTTAGCGGGAGCGGAAAGTCAAGTCTAGCATTTGATACGCTGTACTCTGAAGGTCAGAGGCGTTATGTAGAGAGCCTTTCCGCATATGCCAGACAGTTTATAGGTCAGATGAATAAGCCGGATGTTGACAGCATAGAGGGGCTTTCTCCTGCAATATCAATAGAACAGAAGACTACCAGCAAAAATCCAAGGTCTACAGTGGGGACAATAACCGAAATATACGATTATATGAGATTGCTTTTTGCACATATAGGCACGGCCCATTGTCCTATATGTGGCAGGGTGGTAGAAAAGCAAAGCACTCAAGAAATAGTGGAAGGGGTGCTAAAAAGCTTTCAGGACGGAGACAAGCTTATGGTGCTGTCGCCAGTTGTGAGAGGAAAAAAGGGTACACATAAAAACCTTTTTTTGAACCTTTTAAAAAAGGGGTTCGTAAGGGTGAGAGTAAACGGGGAGATACTTTACTTAGAAGATGAAATAAATCTTAATAAAAACCAGAAGCACAACATAGAAGTTGTAGTCGACAGGTTGGTATTGAAAAAAGACGATCGGGAGTTTGAAGCTAGGTTTACAGAGTCTGTTGAGAGCGCGATTATCCTATCAGAAGGCAGGGTAATGGTAAACAGAAACGGGGATGATTATTCATATAGCGAAAACTTTGCCTGCCCGGATCATGACGTGGATTTTCCAGATGTAAATCCAAGGCTTTTTTCATTTAATGCCCCTTACGGTGCGTGTGTGGAGTGTAATGGTATAGGTAAGAAGCTGGAGATAGACGAAGGTAGGCTGCTTATAAATGAAGATTTATCTATAAGAGAGGGAGCTATTTACATTCCAGGAGGCAGTGTAAGGAAGGGTTATGTTTGGACCATTTTTGAATCTATGGCAAAGGCCTTCGAAATAGATATGGACTTACCTTTCAGGGAGATAGAGGAGCACAAAAAGCAGATAATTTTTTACGGCACAGGCGGCAAGAGATTTAGGGTAGATTATAGGGGAAGAGACTTTTCGTATAATGGAATGAAGGACTTTGAAGGCATAGTAAAAAACTTGGAAAGAAGATACTATGAGACAAATTCTGATGCGGTAAAAGATGAGATAGAGAATAAATATATGATAGAGAGGGTATGCAAAGTTTGTGAAGGCAGGAGGCTGAAGCCAGAAGTTTTATCTATAACGGTAAGCGGTAAAAATATAATGGAAATATGTTTTCTCAGTATAAAAGAAGCTTTGAAATTTTTTAATGGACTAAAGCTTACCGAAAAACAGGAGTTTATAGCAAAGGAGATTTTGAAAGAAATTCGCGAGAGGCTCACCTTTATGATAAACGTCGGCCTTGATTACTTGACCCTTTCTAGGGAGACAAAAACTCTTTCTGGTGGAGAAAGTCAGAGGATAAGACTAGCTACGCAGATAGGATCAGGACTTACAGGGGTGTTGTATGTGCTAGATGAACCTAGTATAGGCCTTCACCAAAGGGATAACGACAAATTACTAACTACCCTCAGGAGACTGAAGGACCTGGGAAATACACTTATAGTTGTGGAGCATGATGAGGATACTATGTTGCAAGCAGATTATCTGTTAGATTTAGGTCCAGGAGCAGGGAGGTTTGGTGGGGACATAGTCGCCTTCGGCACACCGAAACAGGTTATGAGGAAAAAGGAATCCTTAACCGGGAAATTTCTAAAAGGTGAGATCGGTATAGATGTGCCAGAAACTAGGAGGAAGGCCTTCGCTCATCTGACTTTAAAAGGAGCCAAAGGAAACAACTTAAAAAACATAGATGTCCAGATACCCCTCGGAGTTATAACTGTGGTCACAGGTGTTAGCGGCAGTGGAAAATCCACATTGGTAAGTCAGACTCTGCACCCGATACTTTTTAACAAGCTAAACAAAGGGAAACTTTACCCTCTTGAAAATGGAGGGGTAGATGGGATAGAAAATCTGGATAAGGTTATAGAGATTGATCAAAGTCCCATAGGTCGAACGCCTAGGTCGAACCCAGCTACTTATACAAAAATATTTGATGATATAAGGGATCTTTTTTCTTTAACCAAGGAAGCGAAGATAAAGGGATATAAAAAGGGAAGATTTTCTTTTAACGTCAAGGGCGGTAGATGTGAGGCCTGTCAGGGAGCCGGCATAATAAAAATTGAGATGAATTTTTTGCCAGATGTTTACGTTGAATGTGAGGTTTGTAAAGGGAAAAGGTATAATAAAGAGACGCTAGAGGTACACTATAAAGGTAAAAATATTTCGGAAGTTTTGAATATGAGCGTGGGAGAGGCCTATGACTTTTTTAATAGCATCCCTTCCTTGGAAAGAAAACTCAAGGTGCTCATAGACGTAGGCCTCGACTACATAAAGCTTGGCCAACCAGCTACCACCCTTTCAGGCGGTGAAGCGCAGCGGATAAAGCTGGCAGCAGAGCTCGCAAAGATGTCTAGGGGTCACACTATATATATACTAGATGAGCCAACTACAGGTTTACACTTCGAGGACATAAGGAAGCTTTTGGAGGTACTTAATAGACTTGTGGAAAAGGGGAACTCAGTACTTATAATAGAGCATAACCTTGATGTGATAAAAACAGCGGACTATATAATAGATATAGGACCTGAAGGAGGAGACGGCGGCGGACAGGTAGTCGCTATTGGAACGCCTGAAGAGGTGGCGAAGGAAAAGAAATCCTATACAGGATATTACTTGAAAAAAGTTTTGAATAGAAAAATGGATTAATCAAAAGGAATATGGAAAGTGGTGATTGAGATAGATAAAAGGGCTATAGGAGTATTTGATTCTGGGCTCGGTGGCTTGACAGTAGTGAAAGAGCTTAGGAAATTATTGCCAAATGAAAATATAGTTTATTTCGGGGACACTGCGAGAGTTCCCTATGGGGCAAAGTCAAAAACAGTAATACTAAGGTATTCCAGACAGATATCGAATTTTTTGCTGACAAAAAATGTTAAGATGATAGTCGTCGCATGCAACACCGCAAGCTCTCTTGCACTAGAAGAACTTCAAAAAGAGCTAGAAATACCTGTTATCGGTGTAATAAAGGCTGGGAGCAGAAGGGCCGCAACAGCAACCAAGAATAATATAGTGGGAGTAATAGGTACTAAAAAAACAGTTTCAAGCGAAGTTTACCTCAGAGAGATAAGAAGCTTAAATTCTGAAATAGTCGTAAGGCAGAAAGCCTGTCCTCTATTTGTCCCACTGGTTGAAGAGGGACTTGAAAACGACATAATAACCGAAGAGATGGCTGAAAGATACCTTTTAGAGATAAAAAATGAAATAGATACCCTTGTTCTAGGGTGTACACATTACCCGCTTCTCAAAAACGTTATAAAAAGGGTGCTCAATGGTCACGGTATAAACCTTATAAATCCTGCCGAAGAAACGGCAATCGATGTGATGTATACCTTGAGCAACTTGAATATTCTCGGCGGAGAGGAGAAAAAGGGCGAGACAGAGTTCTATGTAAGTGATTCTCCGAATGATTTTCAGAAATTAGGGGGGATTTTCTTGAACTCATCCCTTGAAAATGTAGAGATGGTCGATATAGAAAAGTATGAAGGAGAATAGCCGTGTATGAATATATAAAAGGGGTTTTGGAAACAAAAAAAACTGAGTATGTGGCCTTAGATGTAAATGGGGTAGGGTATATGGTACACATATCCTTGAAGACATATGATAAATTAAAACTAGGGGCACAAGAGAAATTGTATATATATACCTATGTAAAAGAGGACAGCTTTAAGCTGATAGGCTTTTATGATGAGAGGGAGAGAGATATGTTTAAGCTGCTTTTAAACGTAAACGGTATAGGTATAAGCTTAGCGCTTGCAATCCTGTCTGCCTTCGATGTGTCTGATCTTAAAAAAGCCATTGTTAACGGAGATATAAACCTGCTTATAAAGGTCCCTAAACTTGGGAAGAAAAAGGCTGAAAAATTAATAGTAGATCTGAGGGACAAGGTAGGCGGACTCAGTATATTTGATGTGGTCGATGCCGGTGACGCAGACGAGAAGCTAAGGCTGGAGGAAGACCTGTACCTTGCTTTAGAATCCCTGGGATACAGTAAAAAGGAGATCTCAAGTATAGTAAGGAAAGAGGATATAGACGGATACCGCGATATAGAGGAAGCTGTAAAGGGTGTCTTGAAAAAAATACAGATTATGAAATAGGGTCAAGCTGAATTGACTCTATTTTTTGTTCGTAGGAAATATTATATTTTTTTGTATATAAATTAGGAGATGATTAAAAGATCAATAATGGGCGGGTGATAGATATGTTTGGTAAAAAAAGAGGTTTTACCCTTGTAGAGATGATGGTGGTCGTGGCCATTATAGCAATTTTGGTGGGTATGGGCATGCTGGCTATGAATAAAAGATATGAAAAAAATGAATTCATAAGGATGAAGACGCAGATACCTGAATTTTTTAGGGCGGTAGCTGAAAAATCCTTTGAAGAGGGGAAAAGTTATAACATTCAGATGAACCTTCCTTCAAAATTTGAGATATATGACAGCTCAAGTTCCCCAGCAGCCTTAAAGGAGACTCTGAAACTCTCCGATAAATTTACATATATAACAAGCACTTCTGATTCAGCTTTTCACACAACTGTAAAAGGAAATTTGAACAAAAACTTTTCCATCTATATTTTCAATGATGACGAAGATCCTTTATATAAGATAGCTTTTTATATATCAAGACCATACGTGGATTATCTGCAGGTAAATACATATAAGCCTGATGGTGCTACTAAAGATAATTATACAGTTACAGACAACTGGATAAAAGAGTAGAGTGTAGGGGATAGTGATATCCCCGCTTTCTTTAATTGGTAGGTGATATTTTTGCAACCTATATATTTTTTGTTTTTTGTAAGTTTTTTATTTTCTTTAGCTGTGTCGGTATTTAGAATACCGCTGATTTTTATACTCCCTTTTTTGGCGTTTTTAAGTTTTGTCGGAGTTTTATCAAGCGGAGGAAAGTGTAGAAATAAAAGCAAGTTTATAATTTTTTGGACTGCGATTTTATTATTGAGTGCAAGGTATGAGATGACCACGTATAAGGGAAAGCTTTCAATTGGAGAGTTACACCGGTTCAACATACACAAGTTTAGTTCGAGTTCTGAAATTACAAAAATAGATGGAAGGTACCCTGTGAAAAAAGTGTACGCCAAGTTAGACGATGAAAGCATCGAGAGCGGGTATTATGAGGTTTATGCCGAAGTAAGAGGGCTAGAAGATTCTAGGGGCTTTCTTTATCTAGATATAGACTCTAAAGAGATATATCAGGCAAGCTTTGACGGATACAGGAGGGTATTTTTAAAAAATATACTCAGACTTACAAAGGACTATCCTCAGGAGTTTCAGGGATTTATAAAAGCTGTACTGCTGGGAGATAAAGATGGAATAGAAAATGAGATGAAAGAACGCTTTTCGTATACCGGGACAGCACACTTAATAGTTGTTTCAGGGTTGCATATAGGGACTATAGCTGTTATTTGTATGGGGATATTTAACCTTTTAAGGACGCCTTATCAGTTAAAATATATATTAACTTTTATAATTTTGAGTTTTTATTGTTTTTCAATAGGCTTTAGCCCATCCACCTTAAGGGCCTATATAATGGGCAGTATATATATTTTTTCTAAAATATTTTATGAGGAAACAGATTTGAAAAAGTCTTTGTGTCTTGCATTTATAATTTCCATATTGATAAATCCAACTATTTTAAATTCAGTTTCATTCGAACTCTCGTATGTGGCACTTTTTGCCATAATTTTTGTCTTCCCGAAAATAAAAGAAAATCTAAAGGCAAAAATTAGGATCATTGAGAAGAATAAAAACAAAGCTTTTGAAGTTTTATTGGATTTAATGGTTATAAGTTTTTCAATACAGGTTAGCTTAACTCCGATATTTTTATATTATTTTAAAAGTATTCCATTACTATCATTTTTGGTGAATGTTGTAGCCGTTCCGTTGGGGACCCTGTTTATACAGCTATCATTTTTCGCACTGGCATGTTCCTTTATTTATTTTGGGAAATTCTTAATGCCTCTTACATATGCTGTCTATAGGCTCCTTATGGTATTTATAGGTGCAGCATCAAAATTACCAATTATGACAGTGGAAATTTATAGGGAGATATCGCCACTATTTTTCATCTATCTATATCTTTGTCTCATGTTATTTATTTTTTACTGGGTCAAGGCAAAAAAGAATATTTTTAGCATTGTAATTGTTGGAATTATAGTTTTTAATATGGATCTAAACAGTGCTTCAAAAAGTTTTGAATTTAGGAAGAACAGATATATTGGAAACAGTGAGAGTATTTTGATAGTGAATGAAATATTGAAAGAAAAAGACATACGGCTACTAAAAGACAATGGTGTAAAGAACATAGATGTGTTGGTAAGCCTTGAAGAAATAGATGATAAATTCGTGAAAACTTTTGATGTTGTACAAAGTATAAACTTAAAAAATGGTGAGACACTCATTTATAAAGATTATGTGTTTAAAAATACGAATGGGAGGATAGTTACTGTAGAGGGGTGCCGTTGAAAAAAAACTTTAAATGTGTTATTTTATAATAAACTAGAGATAGCGGGGGAAATATTATGAAAAGATTTTGGGAAGAATTTAAATATTTAAATTATGACATGCCTAAAACGGCAAAATATATTTTATGGATTTTAGGAGGTTTATTTTTAGCAAACGCCTTGAAAACTGTGGCTTTTAACCCAGCAATATTACTTATAATAGTGGTACTGCTAATGTCGGTGGTTCTCCACGAGGTGGCGCATGGTTATGTGGCTTATCTGTTCGGAGATGATACTGCTAAAAACCAAGGCAGGCTTACCTTGAATCCCATAAAGCACTTGGACTTGGCAGGGACCCTATTCCCGCTCTTCCTTATACTTACAGGCTCTAGGTTTATTATAGGTTGGGCAAAACCGGTTCCTATTTCATTCGAAAGGTTGAGGAAGAAAAAAAATGGTGTATTTTTTGTTTCTATAGCTGGGGTCACAGTAAATTTTATTCTTGCATTTATAGGTGCTAACATAATAAAATTCTTTCCGGATAAGGTTTATGCAAACCAGTACATATATACTGTTGTAAGCTATCTTATACGCATAAATTTGGTCCTGGCGATTTTTAATCTTATCCCAATCCCGCCGCTTGACGGGTCTAGGATTATTTGGAGCTTGGGGTCTAGAGGCGTAAAGGATTTCATGGAGAGTATGGAAAACTACGGATTGATAATAATACTAGTATTAGTTTTTACAGGCAGTTTGTGGGGGATAATATTGCCTATATTCAATTTTTTTATTAATCTGCTTAATATGTACATAAAGCTTTGAGGTGACTTATGCTGATATTTTTGATAATAAATACAGTTGGTGTGTTGGCATTTGCTGTTTCAGGGGCTTTAAAGGGGATAAAACATCATTTGGATATTTTCGGAATAGTAGTGCTTGCAGTTATAACTTCAGTTGGAGGCGGGATAACAAGGGATGTAGTCCTGAACGTGAGCGTGGACGCCTTAGAGAACAATAAAGATATTTATATGGCAATCGCACTGGGTATTTTAGTGTATGCTGTAGGGTACAAGAGGCTGGAAAATTTCACATATATATCCAGTTTTGTAAAGATTGCAGATGCATTGGGGCTTGCACTTTTTACAGTAATAGGTGCTGAAAAAGGTCTGTCTAATGGGCTGGGAATATTGGGGACCGCTGTAATGGCAACCCTTACCGGTGTCGGAGGAGGGGTGATAAGGGATATACTGGTTATGGAGATACCGTTCATCCTAAAAGAGGAGATATACGCGGTTTTATGCCTTTCGGGAGGACTTATTTATTGGTTTGGCATTGAGGTAATTGGGGTATCTAAAAACTATTTGAGCTATTTTATAATAATTTTTATATTTATAATAAGGCTTTTAGCTATAAAATATAGATTGAATCTACCAAAAGGGGAAAAGACGTAAAGGAGTTTTTGATGAAGACTGTAGATAAGGAGTGTTCTATTGAATTTGAAGAAAAAAAATCAAGGTTCATAGGGTACATAAAACCGATTCAGAGTAAAAATGAAGCGGAAAAATTTATAAGTTATATAAAGGAGAAGCATGCAGACGCAGTACACAACTGTTCAGCTTATAAGGTGATAGAAGATGGGCAGGAGTACTACAAAGTAGATGATGATGGGGAGCCAAGCGGAACAGCCGGAAAACCAATGGGAGAAATATTTAATTTACTAGGGGTGGACAACCTTGTAGTGGTAGCTACCCGTTACTTTGGCGGAATAAAGCTAGGTGCCGGCGGTCTTATAAGAGCATATGCTAAGACAGCTAAACTCGCTGTTGGCGAAGCTGGGATAGTAGATTATATAGAAAAGAAAAATTTTGTAATTGATTTTCCATATGTAGTTGCATCTGAAGTGGACAGAATGTTGACCATTTATGAAGTAAAGGTTTTCAGTAGAGAGTACGGTGAGAGGGTGACATACAGGCTGGAGGCTCCCGAACAGTTGAAAAATGAGCTGAGTGAATTAAAAGATGTAATAGTAATATAGAGGGACGTCACTAGACGTCCCTCTTAGTTATTTTAAATGGTATATAAAACAAAATGAATAGTATAAAAGTAATAATGTCAAACCATATAATGTAAACTGGCCAACCACCTAGAAACCAGAATACTTCACCAAGAGGCCGCTCCCTCAAATACATGAAGTTGGTGTCTAAGATGAAATTAATTGGGAAAATCATAATCATTATTGCATTAAGCAGTCCAAATGATGTAATAACATCTTTAAATTTTGGACTGAAACAATAATACTTTATGGAATAGATTACGCCTGCTATCAATAAAAAGTGTGTGAAGAAAAAAGAGATGTTTAGCAGGTTGGGGAAGCTTTCTGTTAAATCAGGTGTCAATATAGCTGCTATAGCCCCGACACTCCAAAAATAGGAAAACCTAAATATCCTGTAACTTTTTTTAATAAGCATTATCCCAACAAAGAAAAGGGTAAAGTTGCATATATGAAGCGGCAGGAGATATTTTAAAGGGTATTTCATATAAAAATATTTATAAAAATACTCAAGTAATTTGGTTGTTATTAACGTGTAGCCAATAATTTTTCCAAAAAAGTCTTTGCTTATTTTTTTTGAAAAATTAGGAATATTCGTAACAAACTTGATGAAAAATATATAAAAAATTATAATAAGTATATGCTCTTTTCCAAAAATTTTAAACGTCTCCATAAATTCTCCTATCTATGAAATCCCAAGTCTGCAGGATTAATGTCACCAGATATATGCTCTATTTTTCCGCCCAATTCTTCAAATTTTTTTCTGAGTTTCACAACCATCTCCGCTAGCTCCACTGTATCTTTACTTAATTGACCTTTATTCATTATGCCTTTTGACCAAAAATGTATGACCAGGTTGCTGTCTCCGAAAATCTTCATTTTATTATTTTTAATAGCAAATTTAAGAGCTATGTAAATTCCTAAAAGTTCTCCAAAATTATTTGTGCTTCCGTCTTTTGTAAGGTAGTTTCCGAACTCGTTTACTTTGTCTTCCGAAAGAATATCTTTAAGAAGGCTGTTGCCATACTTATCGGTAACCCTAACTTCTACACCGATACCCCTACCTGTACCTGCATCAAAATATACCCCATCTTCTAAATCTTTTTTCAGACCATCTTTGGACTGGTACTTTGCCCCATCATCCAGCCAATTTTGGGCTTCAGATAAATTTGAAAAGGACTTGTATCTTGATTTTTTTCTAGCTATGAGTTTTTTGCAATCATCCCATGAAGCAACTATACCGTTATTTTCGTCATTTATCCAGTAAGCGTAGACTTTTTTACTGTTTTTAGGTGCCTTATAATCGCCGTCCAGCCAATTTTGGGCTTCCTGTTTTGTCAAAAACGACTTATATTTTGCTGATTTTCCTTTTACTATTTTTTCGCAGTCTGCCCATGAAGTGCAGATCCCTTTTTTATCTCCTATTACGTAAGCGTAGAATTTTTGCTGTTTCATAAATAAGCCTCCATACAGTAAAGTTCTATACTATTTTATCATATATTTTAAAAATTTAAAAAGATAGTTTTTACACAGGGCTTGCATTACAGCAACAATACTTTAATCTCAGGCGTCAAGTAAATCAAGCTTACAAAAAAAACTTGAAAAAATTCTGAAAATGTGCTAGAATAATTTTCGAGTTATGAGTTTTTAAAGAGAGGTGAAAAATAAATGAAAAGTGGAATTCATCCTAATTACCATGAAATAACTGTAGAGTGTCAATGTGGAGTAAAGTTTGCGACTAGATCTACTTATAAAGAAGATGAGCTAAAAGTAGCTGTTTGCTCTCAATGCCACCCATTCTACACTGGAACATCTAAATTCGTTGATACAACTGGAAGAGTTGACAAATTTAGAAAAAAATACGGACTTAAATAAAAAAAACAGGGCATATGGCTCTGTTTTTTTTTGCGGAGCTAAATGCTTATTAGTTTAAAACGTTGAAAATGGGAGTTTCACGCGAATTACTTAGAAGAGAGGAGAATATACAGATGTCAGTAATGGAGATAAATCATCCGTTGATTCAACACAAACTTTCATACTTGAGAGACAAGAATACGGATACGAAAACTTTCAGAGAGACTTTAAATGAGATAGCGGGGCTTATGACCTATGAGGCTACAAAAGACCTGAAACTTCAGGAGATAGAGGTAGAGACGCCTTTAATGAAGACGAAGTCCTACGTGCTTCCTGAAAAAGCAGTTGCAGTGGTTCCTATTCTTAGGGCCGGACTTGGTATGGTAGACGGGATATTGACTTTTATACCCACAGCAAAAGTAGGGCATATAGGTGTATACAGAGATGAGGAGACCTTAGAACCTGTATACTACTACTGCAAGCTTCCCAGTGATATTTCCGAAAGGAAGGTAATGCTAGTTGATCCTATGTTGGCAACAGGAGGATCGGCGATATATGCCATAGACTACCTTAAGGAAAAAGGGGTAAAGGATATAGTGTTTTTATGCTTAATCGCGGCTCCAGAAGGGATAGCAAAGGTAATAGATAAACATCCAGATGTAGATATATACGCGGCTAAAATAGATCAGGGGTTGAATGAAAAATCATACATATACCCTGGATTAGGAGATTGCGGAGATAGGATATTTGGAACTAAATAAAATTTATACTAATTGAATTATACCATAGACTTATTAAAAGCGGAGGCCGTTTATAACCAGCCTCCGCTTTTAATAAGTCTTTTTATTGTCTATTATATTTATAAGCTTGTCGCCTGTTTCGTACCTCATGAGATTTTCTGAAAAAAGTTCGAAGAGTCTTCTTATGTACATAGGTGAAGATCCGGCTAGATGTGAACTTATAGTTAGGGTTTCTATACCCCATAAAGGACTGTTAGGACCAAGTGGTTCATTTGCAAAAACATCCACAAATGCTCTTTTTATCTGACCATTGTTCAGTGCTGAGATCAAGTCCTCTTCCACTACAGTGTCCCCTCTGCCCATGTTAATAAAATATGATCCCTTTTTCATCTTGTGGAACAATTTTATATTTATGAGATTTCGAGTATCCGGTGTACTAGGTAGCAGGTTTACCACAAAGTCACTTTGGGCAAAGACTTTTTCTATGTTAAACGGAGAATAAACTTTGTCCACAGCTTCTATTTCTTCAGGATATTTTTTTATCCCCACCACTTTCATGCCGAAAGTTTTAGCTCGTTTTGCAAGCTCTTTTCCGATACTCCCTATGCCTAGGATACCGACAGTTTTACCGTAGATTTCATCCTGAGTTATTAACGAATCCCATATAAGATTATTTTGGTTTTGCATCACATTTTTAAAGTTTCTAGCTAGGAAAATCATCGCAAAAATAATAAATTCAGACATTTGTATCCTGTGTATACCTCTGGCATTGGTTAAAACTATTCCCTTTTCCTCTATTAAATCAAGCGGGAATTTGTCCACCCCAGAACTAAATGATTGGATCCATTTTAAATTCTTAGCATTTTTTATATTTTCAGGTTTCACCTTAATAGCCATCAATATATCAGCATCTACTATATTTTCTGCTGCTTCTTCAGAATTTTTTGTATATATTACATTGTATCTTTTGCTCAATTGCTCTACCAAGCCCTCCGGAATGTTAAAAAAATTTGGACAGTGTATGAGTATTTTATCCATGTTTCTACCCCCTAATAGATTAACCCAAGTTATTTTTGATGTACTCTAAGACCTCTTCTACATGATCTGCAACTTTTACTTTCCTCCATTCTTTAACTAACTCCCCATTTTTATCTATTAGAAAAGTTGACCTTTCTATTCCCATATATTCTTTTCCATAATTTTTTTTGAGTTTCCAGACTCCGTAAAGCTCGCAGACTTCTCCGTTTTCATCGCTGAGTAAAAGAAAAGGCAGATTAAATTTTTCGATGAAATTACTGTGTTTTTTCAAGCTATCCTTGCTTACACCTAGTATAACCGTATCTGAATCTTGAAATTCTGAGTTGAAATCTCTGAAGCTGCACGCCTCCTTAGAACATCCTGGAGTATTGTCCTTAGGATAAAAGTAAAGCACAACATTTTTTCCAGAAAAATCACTTAAAGATATATTTTCACCGTTGCTGGCAGGTAGAGTAAAATTTTTTACTTTCATTAATTGCCCCCTTATTAAGAAATTAGATTAATTTTTAGAATTTGCTTACACTTCATATGTACTAATTAAATATTATAGAAAGATGATCTTATAAAAAATAGTTATAAAATAAATCAGGAAATTTTTGAATTTTGAAACAAAAATCTAAATATATAGTTTATTTCTAATTTTTTATTAAAATCCTTTAAATTATCCAACGAATATTTCAAATAAAAAAAGAGGGGCATCCCCTCTTAGGTTTTTAATTATATATTGGCGTCCTGCAGCTCAACTTAGCAGTATATCCTCTTCGGTTTTAGCGACTATAAGGGTGCAGACAGCACCCCCTGTGATGTTTACAGTTGTTCGGGTCATATATCAATACCTATGATAAGGCGACCCCCTCTACTGGAAGACCGACCTGGGTAAGTATCATGGAAATGGTGCTTAGCCCCACTCAAGGAACCCCGGCAGTACCTATAGAAGCAAGTGTAGCGGTTAGAATAACTGCGATAAAGTCGGTTATTGTAAGTGGTATGGCATATACCTGTGAGATGAAAACGGTAGCAACACCCTGCATGATGGCTGTACAGTCCATATTTATTGTGGCTCCAAGTGGGATAGTAAATGAGCTTATCTGTTTAGAAACCCCAAATTCATCCTGAACAGTTTCCATGGTTACTGGTATGGTGGCGTTGCTACTTGCAGTTGAAAAGGCAACCGAAAGAGCCGGAGAAAATCTCTTAAAAAAATCCAGTGGATTCATTTTTGTAAAAGCTATGAGCATTCCCTGGTAATTAAAAAAAGCATGCAATAAAAGTGCCCCGATAACTGTAAGCATGTAGAGTGCCAAAGGTTTCATTGCGCTGTATCCAAGTGTAGCCATAGTTTTTGTAATAAGGCAGAACACACCAAATGAAGCTAATTGCATAACGAGATCTACCATTTTTAATACGAGAACATTTGCTTCTTCAAAGAGATTTTTTATATACTTTGTTTTTTCTCCCAGGATGGTGAGAGTAGTTCCTAAAAAGAGTGCAAACACTATTATTTGAAGCATTACCCAACTGGAAAGTGATTCAAAAGGGGTTGTTGGGACCATATTTACCAGTACGTCCACCACCGCTTGTGACTCTTTTACTGCATAATTGACACTGTCCAACTCTGCCATCTTCAATCCATAACCAGGTTGGGTTATAGTTCCTAAAACAATGGTTACGGCTACGGCTGTAGTCATCAGCTAGAAAGACAGTGTCTTAGAGCCTGCTCTACCTAGTTTCTTTACATCTTTCATGGACATAGCCCCTGCTGTAAGCGATATAAAAACAAGCGGTACGACAAGCATTTTAATAGAGTTTATAAATAATTTTCCAAATAGCTGCAGAAAAAATCCTAAAAAATACTTTTCGATAAAAACTGCTTCTCTAAATGGATAGATTAAAAGTCAAAGAATAATACCCGAAATTAAACCTAAAAAAATCTTAGTGGTTAGTGAAAACATCTTCCACATATTTAAACCTCCTATATCTAAATTAAATGATGCGTAATTATAAGATGAAAATTAAAAAAACAACATTTAAGTTAACTTTATAAATAATTATGATTAAAAATATATAAACTATATATAAAATTTAAATTATATATGTTTAATTGTGTTTTTTTTAACGTCAAACAATAGAATTTTTTAGAAGCAGTGTAAGGTGGATAAAAATGTAGAATTCATAATATGTTGTTTTAAAACAAATCAAAATGTGAAATAAGTGGAAAAAAGAATATAATTGAAGTATCATATATATTGTGATATAATTTTTTATCTAAATTCTGGACTAGGGTGGTTATCATGGATGTAGTAGAAAAGTTGAGAAATAGCCTGCAAGCTGACCTTATATCAAGGGATAAATACTTCAATTCGGCGGTACTGATTACCCTTATGAAAATTGAAGACGACTACCATTTTATTTTTCAAAAAAGGGCTAAGGAGATAAGCCAGGGTGGGGAGATAAGCTTTCCTGGAGGGGCATTTGACCTAGAAGATATAGATTTTGAGAGGACTGCAATAAGGGAGACCGAAGAAGAACTTGGCATATCGGAGGAAAAGATAGATGTGATAGGCAAGTTGGGAACCCTTGTAATACCAAACGGGGTTATAGTGGAAGCTTACATAGGGGAGCTTGATGTGAGGAGCTTAGATGAACTTAATCCGAATAAAGATGAGGTTGAGAGGTTGATAAGTGTCCCTGTAAAATTTTTTATGGAAAATGAACCTAAAACATATTATATAAAGATAGAGAACAAGGCTTTCTACTGCAAGGATACCAGAGAAGAACTTTTTTTCTCTGCAAAGGAGCTGGGGCTGCCTGCAAGGTATCACGGCATATGGAAGGGCAGGGATAGAAAAGTTTATTTTTATAGCTATGATGGCGAGATTATTTGGGGAATAACTGCCGATCTTATAATCGAAACTATGAAGCTTTTAAAAAATTAACCAGGAGGTATATTCATGTTGGATATTTTAGTAAACTACGACTTCACTACGGTACAGTGGGTTGTTGTAATTTTATCTGGGCTTTCTATAGGTTTGGAGAAGGTTGGAATACCTAATTTTCTAATTATGGTACCGATAATGGCCCAAATATTGGGCGGGAAGGTTTCAGCAGGATTTTTGTTGCCGCTTCTGGTTATGGGAGATATTTTTGCAGTTACCTACTATAAACGCCATACACAACTAAAAATGGTGATAAAACTTTTGCCATGGGCAGTAGTAGGAATATTGGTTGGACTGTTTGTAGGAAACTCTGTGTCAGACGCCGAGTTTAAAAAAATAATGGCTGTAATAGTCTTCATATGTGCAGTTATGCTGGTAGTTAAAAGGGATTTAAATGAGGACCACATAGGTAAAAAATGGTATTTTTCCGTTGCGATGGGGCTTTTGGGAGGATTTTCAACAATGATTGGAAATGCCGCCGGACCGATTATGATAGTTTATTTTCTATCTATGAATTTAAATAAGAACACTTTTATAGGAACAGTGGCATGGTTTTTCTTTGCTGTGAACCTTATAAAGGTGCCATTATACGCCTTTGTTTGGCACAATATAACATGGGAGAGTTTTTCCCTCAACCTTATTCTTTTCCCTATGATAATATTAGGGGCTGTTATAGGAATCAGACTGGTAAAATTTATACCTGAAAAACCTTATAGGATGGTAATGATCGCTGTTACATTTATAAGCGCCATAAAGCTTATGATGTAGAGTAATATATAATATATGGTAAAGGAGTTATTGCAAAATATGGAGAGAGTACTAACTAGGCAGGCAGCTGCTGATTTGACGGAAAAGCTAAAAAAAGACGGGAAAAAAGTGGTGTTCACAAACGGGTGTTTTGACATACTACACGTGGGTCACTTAAGATATCTGGAGGAGGCTAGTGAGCAGGGGGATATCCTTTTTGTCGGCGTAAATTCAGACGATTCCGTAAAAAGGCTTAAGGGGCCGACAAGACCCATAAACAGCGAAAATGACAGGGCAGAGATGCTTGCTGGGCTTAAGCCGGTGGATTATGTTGTGATCTTCGGCGAAGATACACCAGTAGAACTTATCTCAGAACTCAAGCCCAGCATACATGTAAAAGGTGGGGACTACAAAAAAGAGGAGCTCCCGGAAACTGAAGTAGTGGAGAAAAACGGCGGTGAAGTAAGGATACTTAGCCTCATAGAAGGAAAGTCTACTACAAATATTGTAAACAAAATATCTGAAAATAACTAGACTTTAGAGGGGAAGTTATGGAAAATTTACTTAAATTTGAAGAGATAGACATATTGGCCGAGAAATTGGCTGACTTTGTGGATAAAAATGATGTGGTAGCACTGGTGGGAGATCTCGGAACAGGCAAGACCACCTTTGTAAAGGTTTTTGCAAAAAGGCTCGGCATAAGTTCGAATATAAAGAGCCCTACTTTCAACTATGTGATAGAATATCTAGACGGGAAATATCCGCTGTACCACTTTGATGTATACCGGATAGGGGAACCGGAGGAGATATACGAGGTGGGGTATGAGGACTACCTTTATAATGACGGCATTTGCATAATAGAGTGGGCAAATCTTATAGAAGAGGAGCTTCCAGATGAGTACATAAGGGTAGAGCTTGATTATCATGATGAGTTCAGCAGAAGGGTAAAGCTTGATTTTATAGGGAATAAAAAACGCGAAGAGGAGTTATTGGAATATGTTAGTTTTAGCAATTGATACTTCCACAAAATCCAGCTCTGTAAGTGTGTTTGACGATAAAAAAGGTGTTTTAGCGGAACTCACTTTGAATATAAAGTTGAACCATTCAGACACGCTGATGAAAGCTGTGGATACTGTTTTTAAATTTTCGGAAAAAAATGTTAGTGAAATAGACAGGATAGCTGTCGGTACAGGTCCTGGATCATTTACAGGAATAAGGGTGGGAGTAGGTGCTGCAAAAGGACTTGCTTACTCTACAGGTGCTGATATAGTAGGTGTAAACGAGCTTGATGCTCTTGCTTCTATGGTGACGCACACCGATATGAAAATAATTCCCCTTATAGATGCAAGGAAGGAAAGGGTGTATTATTGTGAATATACATATGATGCCGAAGGGAAACTTAAAAGGGAGCGTGATTATGGAGATGCCCACCTTGAGGAGCTTTTGGATTCCTACAGTGGAAAGGTGATCTTCACGGGTGACGGGAGTGTAAACTACAGGGATAAGATAATTGGAAAGATGGGGGAGCGGGCTTATTTTAACAGAATTTCTTCTAGCTGCGTAAAGTCTTCCATTCTTGCGGAACTGTCACTTGAAATGGAGCCTGATAATCTTTTTATCCTGGAGCCATTTTACCACAGTAAAACACAGGCAGAAAGAATGAAGGCGGCTAAAAAATCTTAGGAACCGGAGGAAGCTATGAAAAAAATTATTTTATTAGTATTTGCGGTTTTTTCTTTTAATTTTATTTTTGCACAAGAACCTATTGAGATAGGTGTTCTTTCACCTACTCAGCTCAACGGACCAGGAACAAGCGTCGAGGGTGTAAGGCTGGGGCTTATCTATACTGAAAACGTGAATGTAACTGGGGTAGATGTAAACTTAGTAGCGGAAAGAACAAAAGGAAATTTTAAAGGTGTGTCTCTTTTGTCTTTTTATGACAGAACTGATGGGGATTTCACTGGAGTAAGGTTACCTTGGAGTTTACCGATTCCACTTTCTTTTAACTCGGTAGGAGGAGAATTTTTAGGGGCGCAATTCGGTGGGCTTAACATATTAGACGGAAATGGGCTTGGGTTTCAACTTGGATTGGTAAACCTTGACAACAGCTTTACCGGTGTAAGGGTTGGCGGAGTCAACTATGCCAAGAATATGTACGGCGGGGAACTTGCTTGGGTAAATATAAGCGAAACAGCTAGAGGGGTTCAAATTGGACTTTTCAACTACTCTGAACAGCTGCAGGGGATACAGCTTGGGCTATTGAATATAGCTAAAAACAGTGAACTTTTCCCAGCCTTACCACTTATAAACTTCAACCTGAATTTTTAAATCCGCTATTTAGCGGATTTTTTATTTTGGATTGGAATATTGAATTTGTAATTTTCTTTTGTCTGATTCTTTGACTGATCAACGGAAAGAACTGCCTATAAGTTTTTTCATTGAGGAAAATAAATAAAATGAGTAATTTCTACAAGGTAAAATCAAAGAGGAAATTACTTTGTTTTCTACGAAATGCCTTATGAAATTCAAGTTCTTGAAAAGAGGGTCTAAATATGGTATTATTTTTAAGATATAATATTTTGGGGGGGATGACGGTGTTTAAAAAGATAAAAAGTATATTTAAAAAAGAGGAAGCCAAAGGGGAAAAAGAGCTTATAGAGGAGCTTAAGGAAGAAGTAGAAGAGCTCAAGGAAGAGATAGAGGAACTGAAAGAGGAGATACAAGAAAGCATTTTGCAAGAAAAAGAGGAAGCCGAAGAGGAACCAGCAAAGGTAATTGTGCAAGAAAAAAGAAGTTTTTTCACAAGCCTAAAAGAAAAACTGGTTAAAAGCGTATCTAAAGAGGGACTGTTTGGAAAAATAAAAAACTTTTTCAGTGGAAGAACAATTATAGATGAAGAGATGTATGAGGATTTGGAGGATTTATTAATACAGTCTGACATAGGAATGGATATGACCCTCAAAATAGTAGAGAATCTAGAAAAAGAGGTAAGGGCGAGAGGAGTAAAAGACCCTCAAGAAGTCTACGAAGTCCTGAAAGATGTTATGAAGGATTTCTTGGTAAAAGAAGAGAATATGCTAGATACAAATAAACCTGGGTTAAACGTAGTTTTAATAGTGGGTGTAAATGGAGTAGGGAAAACCACCACAATAGGTAAAATTGCAGCTAAGTTGATAAGAGAGGGCAAACAGGTAGTAATAGGTGCGGCCGATACTTTTAGGGCTGCAGCCATTGAACAGCTTGAAGAATGGGCCAACAGAAGCGGGGCGGACATAATAAAACACTCTCAAGGTAGTGACCCTGGTGCAGTTGTATTTGACACGTTGAAAGCAGCAGAAAAAAGAGGTGCTGACGTAGCGATAATAGATACCGCTGGAAGACTTCATAATAAGGGAAATCTTATGAAAGAACTTGAAAAAATAAACAAAATTATAAAATCCCATGTCGGAGAAACGGCTTATGAAAGTTTGCTAGTAATAGACGGGACAACTGGACAAAATGGACTTACGCAGGCCAAAGTCTTTAATGAGGTCACAGACTTGACAGGGTTTGTTGTCACAAAACTTGACGGTACAGCAAAAGGTGGGATAATCTTTTCCATTTCAGAAGAACTGAGAAAGCCTATTAAATTTATAGGGGTTGGAGAAGGAATAGAAGATCTCAGAGAATTTAACGCAGAAGAATATATAAATGCAATTTTCGAATAGAGGGAATCCCCTCTATTTTTTACTTGGTACAAATTTTCACAATCTAGACGATTCAAAATCAGTCAGATCTCAGAAAACAATGATTAGTTAAAATGTTAACCTGTAATTAAAACAAAATTAGAGATTGATTTCACAAAACCCGGATAAAGTTTAGGTTGGCAGATGAAAATGCTTGTATTTTTAGAGTGGAATGTGTTAAAATATACTTAATTATTAGACTGTAAGGCTGTACAATGTTCTAGATAGAAGTTTTGTTTTCTAAAAAAGAAGATTATGCTTTATAAAAAGCCTAAGATTGCTTGAAAAATAAAAAATATAGATATTAAATTTAAATAAAATTAAACTGGGAGGGTAGTTTATGATTATTGAAAAAATCAAGGAAAAAGCTAAAGAGTTAGGGAAAACGATAGTTTTGCCTGAAGCAGAAGACGAAAGAGTGCTGTTAGCTGCCGAAGCTATAATTAAAGGTGGATTAACTAAAGTAGTTCTAATCGGCGACGAAGAGAAAATCAAGTATGATGCAAAAAGTGTCGGAGCAAACATAGAAGGCGCTAAAATAATCGATCCTAAAAAATTTCAAAAGCTAAACGAGTATGTAGCGGAATTGGTAGAGCTTAGAAAGAAAAAAGGGATGACAGAGCAGTTAGCTAGACAAATCCTGAAAACTGAGCCTAGATACTTCGGGGCCATGATGGTTAGACTTGGGGATGCTGACGGTATGGTAGCTGGTTCGGCTTCACCAACTGCAGACGTACTTAGAGCAGCTATTCAAGTAATCGGAACAAAACCTGGTTTGAAAACAGTTTCATCTTGTTTTATTATGGTGCTTGATGAAAAAGCAAAAAATTACGGTGACGACGGAATACTGATATTCTCTGACTGTGGTGTAGTTCCACACCCGAATTCAGAGCAAATGGCTGATATAGCTACTTCTGCAGCTTATTCAGCAAGACAAATAGGTCTAGATCCAAGGGTTGCGCTGCTTTCTTTTTCTACTATGGGAAGTGCAAGCCATGAATGTGTTGACAGAGTTCAAGAAGCTGTAAAAATCTTGAAAAACAGATCGGTTGACTTTAAATTTGACGGCGAACTACAAGCAGATGCTGCGTTGGTTCCTAGTGTTGGTGAGAAAAAAGCCCCTGGTTCTGAAGTGGCTGGGAAAGCCAACGTACTTGTATTCCCTAACCTGTCAGCTGGAAATATCGGTTATAAATTGGTGCAAAGACTTGGAAACGCAGAGGCGTACGGTCCTATATTACAGGGGCTTGCTAAACCTGTTAATGACCTTTCAAGAGGATGCAGCGTAGAAGATATCGTAAACGTAGCGGCAATTACAGCAGTTTTAGGTAACTAATAAATTTTCGGTGAAAAAAATCTAGGAGGAGATATCTGGTGAAAGTTTTAGTTTTAAATAGTGGTAGTTCATCATTGAAATATCAAGTAATAGACATGACAACGGAAGAGGCAGTTGCTGAAGGAATTTGCGAAAGAATCGGCATGGACGCTTCTGTAATGACTTATAAAGCAAATGGTACAAAAAAAGAGATACTGCATGATATGCCATCGCATAAAGAAGCTATAGATCTTGTACTTAAAACCCTTCAAGACAAAGACAGCGGTGTTGTAAAATCTGTAGACGAGATAGACGCTATTGGACACAGAGTTGTTCACGGTGGAGAAAAATTCGATAAATCAATTTTAATAACAAAAGATGTTATAGAAGCTGTAAAAGAGTTATCTAGCTTAGCACCACTTCATAATCCAGCTAACATACTTGGGATAGAAGTTTGTATGGAGCTTATGCCTGGGAAACCTAATGTAGCAGTTTTTGATACAGCCTTCCATCAAACTATGTCAAAAGACGCTTTTATGTACCCGCTTCCATATGCTGACTATGAAGAACTTCAAGTAAGAAAATACGGATTCCACGGAACTTCACACAACTATGTTTCTTTAGAAGCGGCGAAACTGCTTAAAAAGGACGATGCAAAAATAATTGTTTGTCATATAGGTAATGGAGCGTCTATTTCAGCTGTAAAAGCTGGAAAATGTATAGACACTTCTATGGGATTAACTCCGCTACAAGGTCTTATGATGGGAACTAGATGTGGAGATATAGATCCAGCTGCCGTGCTTTACATAATGGAGAAAAGAGGGCTAACTGCAAAAGAGATGGATGCTAGAATGAACAAGCAATCTGGTTTGCTTGGAATTTTCGGTGATAGTTCAGACTTTAGAGATATACTAGCAGGTATAGAAGCTGGAAACGAAAAGGCTAAATTGGCGTTTGATATGTTCGTACACAGAATCAAACACTACATAGGAGCATATGCAGCAGAGTTAGGTGGCGTAGACGCTATATGCTTCACTGCTGGAATAGGAGAAAATGCTTTACCTCTAAGAGAGGCTATATGTGAAGGATTAGAATTTTTAGGGATAGATTTTGATAAAGAAGAAAACTCTAAAAGAAAAGGTGGAGTGCAAAAGTTAACAAAAGAAGGTTCTAAAACTAAAGTATATAAAATACCTACAAATGAAGAATACATGATTGCAAAAGATACTTATAGTATAGTGAAAAAATAACATAAAGAGGGGTACCCCTCTTCATGTTGTGAAATATAATGTGTTTTAGAGGATTGAATACTAAAAAATGTTTAGCTACTAGCTCCTTGCAAGAAACCTTTGGAAAATGTAGATGAAAATTGTTAAGTATAGCTAAAAATAATGGTTGACATAAAGAATAGAATAAGGTAGTATTGTAAAGAGCGCAGTATACTCAGGGTAAACTGTTGTGAAATTATACACTTATAAGGTGTACTTATCTACGTGCACTATTTAGACAGACATATATAATTTTTAGGAGGGAAATCTCAATGGCAAAAAAAATGCAAACTATGGATGGTAACCAAGCAGCTGCATGGGCATCGTATGCTTTTACAGAAGTAGCAGGAATCTATCCTATAACACCTTCATCGCCAATGGCAGAATACACTGACGCTTGGGCGGCTCAAGGTAAGAAAAACTTATTCGGAACACCAGTAAAGTTAGTAGAAATGCAATCAGAAGCTGGAGCAGCAGGAACAGTACACGGTTCACTACAAGCTGGAGCTTTAACTACTACTTACACAGCATCACAAGGACTACTATTAAAAATACCTAATATGTACAAAATAGCTGGAGAATTATTACCAAGTGTAATCCACGTTTCGGCTAGAGCACTTTCAGCTCAAGCATTATCTATTTTCGGGGATCATTCAGACGTTTACTCTGCTAGACAAGCTGGTTATGCTATGCTAGCAACAGGATCAGTTCAAGAAGTAATGGACTTGGCTGGAGTAGCACACTTAGCTACACTTAAATCAAGAGTACCTTTCATGCATTTCTTCGATGGATTCAGAACTTCTCATGAAATCCAAAAAGTAGAAGTAATGGACTACGAAGTATTCGACAAATTGTTGGACAGAAAAGCAATTCAAGAATTCAGAGATAGAGCGATAAACCCTCACCACCCAGTGACTAGAGGAACAGCTCAAAATGACGATATATACTTCCAAGCTAGAGAAGCTCAAAACAAATTCTACGATGCAGTTCCTGCAATAGTAGCAGAATACATGGAAGAAATATCAAAAGTAACAGGAAGAGAGTACAAACCATTCACTTACTACGGTGCAGAAGATGCAACTAACATCATAGTAGCAATGGGATCAGTTACTGAGACTATTAAAGAAACTATAGACTACTTAACAGCTAAAGGTGAAAAAGTTGGATTATTATCAGTTCACCTATACAGACCTTTCTCAGCTGAATACTTCATGAACGTACTACCTAAAACAGTTAAAAAAATCGCTGTATTAGATAGAACAAAAGAACCTGGAGCAATGGGAGAACCATTATACTTAGACGTAAGAAACTTATTCTACGGACAAGCAGACGCTCCTGTAATAGTTGGAGGAAGATACGGACTATCTTCTAAAGACACAACTCCTGCTCAAATGATCGCAGTATACGACAACCTAAAAGCAGAAACTCCTAAAGCTGGATTTACAGTTGGTATCGAAGATGACGTTACTAACCTATCACTAAAAGTAGGAGAAGAAGTTTCTGTTGTTGCTGAAGACGTAAAAGAATGTCTATTCTACGGATTAGGATCTGACGGTACAGTAGGGGCAAACAAAAACTCAATCAAAATTATCGGGGATAAAACAGACCTATATGCACAAGGTTACTTTGCATATGACTCTAAAAAATCAGGTGGAGTTACTAGATCTCACTTAAGATTCGGAAAAGATCCAGTAAGATCTACTTACCTAATAAATACTCCAAGCTTCGTAGCTTGTTCTGTACCTTCTTACCTAGGTCAATATGACATGATAGGTGGACTTAAAAAAGGTGGAACTTTCCTACTTAACTGCGTATGGGACAAAGATGAAGTAATAGCTAACCTTCCTAACTCAGTAAAAAAACAACTAGCTAAAGCAGAAGCTAAATTCTACACACTAAACGCTACTAAACTAGGAGCAGAAATCGGACTTGGAAACAGAACAAACACAATCATGCAATCAGCATTCTTCAAACTAGCGGATGTTATCCCATTCGAACAAGCTCAAGAGTTCATGAAAGAATACGCTAAAAAGTCTTATGCTAAAAAAGGTGACGACATCGTAAAAATGAACTATGATGCAATCGACAAAGGTGCAGGTGAATTAGTTGAGATACCTGTAGACCCAGCTTGGGCAAACCTAGAAGACGAAAAAACAGCTGAATGCTGCGGAGCAAAAGACTGCGGATGCGGAGACAAACCAGCATTTGTTAAAAATATCTGTGATCCAATCAACGCAATCAAAGGGTACGACCTTCCAGTATCTGCATTCAACGGATATGAAGATGGTACATTTGAAAACGGAACAACTGCATATGAAAAAAGAGGAATCGCAGTTAACGTACCTAAATGGGTTTCTGAAAACTGTATCCAATGTAACCAATGTTCATATGTATGTCCACATGCAGTAATCAGACCATTTTTAATAAATGAAGAAGAAAAAGCAAACGCACCAGAAGGTATGATAACTTTAAAAGTAATCGGAAAAGCTGACGGTGTAGAATACAGACTACAAGTATCTCCACTAGACTGTACAGGATGTGGATCATGTGCTAACGTATGTCCTGCACCAAAAGGAAAAGCTCTAGTTATGCAACCAATCGCAGATGTAATGTCTGAACAAGTATATGCTGACTACCTATTCAATAAAGTATCATACAAAGACGACATCATGCCAAAAACAAACGTAAAAGGAACTCAGTTTGCACAACCACTATTCGAATTCCACGGAGCATGTGCTGGATGTGGGGAAACTCCTTATATCAAACTAATCACTCAATTATTCGGTGACAGAATGATGGTAGCAAACGCAACTGGATGTTCTTCAATATACGGAGGATCTGCACCATCTACTCCATACTGTAAAAATGCTAACGGAGAAGGACCAGCTTGGGCATCTTCACTATTCGAAGACAATGCTGAGTACGGATACGGAATGCACGTAGGTGTGGAAGCACTTAGAGACAAAATCCAACATGTAATGGAAACTACTATGGATGCAGTTCCTGCAGAAGTAGCTGAACTATACAAAGAGTGGATAGCTAACAGAGCTAACGGAGAAAAAACAGCTGAAATCAGAGCTAAATTATTACCTCTAATAGCTGGAAAAGATTTCGAAGGTGCTAACGAAATAGAATCTCTAAAAGACTATATCGTTAAAAAATCACAATGGATCTTCGGTGGAGACGGATGGGCAAATGATATCGGTTATGGAGGTATCGACCACGTACTTGCATCAGGAGACGACGTAAACATACTAGTTATGGATACTGAGGTATACTCAAACACTGGTGGACAAGCATCAAAAGCATCTCGTACAGGTGCAGTAGCTAAATTTGCTGCAGCAGGAAAAGCAATCCAAAAGAAAGATATGGCCGGAATATTCATGTCTTACGGATACATCTACGTAGCTCAAGTATCTATGGGTGCAAACCAAGCTCAATACTTGAAAGCTATCAAAGAAGCAGAAGCTTATCCAGGACCATCAATAGTAATTGCTTATGCTCCATGTGTTAACCACGGAATCAGAAAAGGTATGGGACAATCTCAACTAGAGATGAAACTTGCTACTGAATCTGGTTACTGGCCACTATTCAGATACAACCCATTACTAGAAAATGAAGGTCAAAACCCACTTCAATTAGACTCAAAAGAGCCTAACTGGGATATCTACAACGACTTCTTAATGGGAGAGGTTAGATACGCAACTCTTGCTAAATCTAGTCCAGAAAGAGCAGCAGAACTTTTCGCAAGAAATAAAGCTGAAGCTCAAAAGAAATGGAGACAATACAACAGACTTGCTACATTAGACTACTCAGAAGAAAAATAATTTAACATTGTTTAAGACGCGGATTTTATCCGCGTCTTTTTTATTTTAAAAATAATGTAAAATATAAATGTAGGTAGTATCGAATATTGGTGTATTTTTTAAGGGGTGGTAACATGAAAGTGAAGGGAGCGTATACTGAAGCTGTAATTTTCACCGAAGACATAGAAGAGACGGCCTTAAACCAGGTGAAAAAATTGTGTGACCAAAAAGCTTTTAAGGATATAAAAATAAGGATAATGCCGGATGTACACGCGGGTGTCGGTTGTGTAATAGGCTTTACTGCCGAATTGAAAGGAAAAGTTGTACCAAATCTTATAGGAGTGGACATAGGATGTGGGGTTGTGTCTGTTAGATTAGGAAAAATAAAAACAGATTTTGATGAGTTGGATAACTATATAAGGCATAATATACCATCTGGATTTAAAATCAACAAAATACCTTTAAAAATACCTGAAAAGTTAAAAATCGAAATAAAAAAGCTATCTGAAAAAACAGGAACAAACTATGAAAGGAATCTGCTTAGTCTGGGATCGCTTGGCAGCGGAAACCATTTTATAGAGGTGGGAGAAGACGGGTCCGGCGCAAAATGGCTTATGATACACTCAGGCAGCAGAAATTTTGGATTGCAGATAGCGCAATACCACCAGAGAAAAGCAGTAAAATACTGCGAAAAAATAGTAAAAGAGCTACACTGGGAAATTGACAAGATTAAGGATAAAAAAGAGAGGGAGCGACTTTTCGGGGAGTATAAGCATAAAATAGGCGAATACGAGGTGGAAAAAAGCCTGGCCTTTGTAGAGGGGGAGGATTTGGAAGAGTACCTGCATGATATGCGGATAGCTCAGGAATACGCATCTTTGAACAGGAAGCTTATGGCTGAAAAAATATGCAAGTTTTTTGGGGTGCCAATGAACGACTGGTTTGAAACTGTGCACAACTACATAAATTTTGAAGACCGTATAATAAGGAAGGGTGCTGTCTCTGCAAAAAAAGGAGAGAGACTTTTAATACCGTTCAACATGAGGGATGGCGGCATATTGGCGATAGGAAAAGGGAATCCTGAGTGGAATTTTTCTGCACCACACGGGGCTGGCCGGCTCATGTCTAGAAAAAAGGCCAAGAACAGTATAGACATAAAAGATTTTAAAAAGAGCATGGAGGGTATTTATACTACTTCTGTTGGTATGAAGACTATAGACGAAAGCCCTTTTGCTTATAAACCTTTTGAGGATATACTAGAAAAAGTAAAGGAAAGCGTCGAAATAGTCGACATGATAAAGCCGATTTATAATTTTAAGGCTGCGTGATTTTTTAAGTTTTTATAAAAAAAACATTGACTTTTTCATGAAAATATTGTAAAAATTATATTGTTGTTTCGCGGGAATGGCTCAGTTGGTAGAGCACAACCTTGCCAAGGTTGGGGTCGCGGGTTCGAATCCCGTTTCCCGCTCCACTAAAAGTGCCTGTAGCTCAGCAGGATAGAGCGACGCCCTCCTAAGGCGTAGGCCATGAGTTCGAATCTCGTCAGGCACGCCATTAAAATGATCAAAAGACCTGTTAAACAGGTCTTTTTTTTATGCTAGACTTTAAGGTCGGGATTTGTATACTGACCTTAAATTATTTATATACTTTTTATGTATTCAAACAGTTCGTGTGCAGCTTTTTTAGGACCTTCCTTTTCCTGCCCTTTTATTCCTAGAGAAGTTTTTATCTGCCCGACCTTCACTCCGGTTTTGAAAAAACTATCAAAAAAACTTTCGATGAGAACATCGGTCTGGGCCATCCTTTGAAGCGGTCCGAATGGATTTGCAAAGTAAGACTCGACCAATCCCTTTTCGTTTGTGGTACCTTTTGCCATTCTGGCGCCTGATTTGAAGACGCTTACGGCATCTGAAGGGGTTTCGAAAAAGCTCAGCTTGTTTTCATCGTTCTCGTAGTTGTTTGCATAGAGTAAGAGGTCAACTGGATAGCCTTTTGTTATCTCGGCGTAGGTAGCTACTGGTATTATGACCCTTGCATTCACTTTGTCGGGGTTCATAAAGATGCTTCTATCGATCTCTTTATAAGCGTAGCCCACATCTAAATCATCTAGGCGGACAAAGGCTCCGATTTCCGTTCCGTAACCCAAAGGCTTGTTGAGACCGTTTAGTTTGAGGACACCCATATCATCAAAAATTATTTTCATATCCTTTATATACTCTTCACTTAAAATCCGGAACGCTTCTAAACTCTCAGACTTACCAGCTCCACTATCACCGACAATGAGGATGTTCACCACCTCGCCATTTTTCATCGTGATATTGACCATAGCTCCGTGCATAGGCAGATTGCCGTTCTCTATCATTCTCACGTTATGAAGAGTCAAAATCATTTTTTTCATATAACCGAAGTAATCGATGTCTTCGCAGTAATTTGCGTATCCAACTATAACATCGTTGTCCCTATCCATGTGGAATACGGTTTTCATTTCAGCTTCGTAGTCCCTTGCGCCGAAAACGTATATAATATCTGGTTTTTTGCTGGAATACTCCTCTTCTTTTGCCAATTCGAAAAGGTTACCCAGGGAGACCCCTTGTGACATAAAGTCTTTGTGAAAGTATATGTAAGCTAAAAATTCTCCAACCTTAGCAGGGTAACAAAACCAGTTTTCTTCGTTTATAAGACAGTCATAAAGGGGATTTTTACTAACCTCCTGAAAGACTCCTTTTCTAGTGTTTCTCTTTGGATAAGCGATGAAGGGCGGGTTTAATATTATTGACTCTATAAAAGGCACCCTTTTCAAAAATGAGTACTCTTCCGGACAGTCCCACTTTATATCGTTTAGTATAACACCGGCATTTGCACCGGCATTTAGCTGTCTATAAACCCTGTGTTTGTATCCCATTACGGTTTCTTCTATTTTTCTATATGTACTTATAACCAGATTACTGAAGTTGTTGCTAGCTTCTATGAAACTTACATTTTGAAGTCCTTCCCCCTTCCTGGCGTTTCGAACGACCACATACCTTTCCAGCTTTCTCCAATAACTGTACACACCCTCTATCAGCTCTATAAAAAAATTCTTTTCATCGAAAAAATATGCGTATGTTTTTATATCCTCCACGTCTAGTACAACCAGCAATTTGAATACCTTTATCAGTTTCTCTATTAAGATCTCCTTGTCGTTTTCAGCCCTCTCGATAAAATACCTGTATACAGGGGCATCACGCTGCTCTATCCTGTTTATATAGGCGGTGAGCACCTTTCTAAACCCCAAACTGTCTAAAAGTGAATCAGCTGTGTTGCAGTATTTCATAGTAAAGTTTATCATGGCGGAACCACGACTTAGCGAGAACTCTTTTTTCACGAAAATTCCTCCTTGTTTTAATAGTTTTAAAGGCAAGCCTACGCATCAAATTTCTTTTAGCAAAACATCTAGTTGATTTTCTTTTATGAACCTGTCTAGCTCGCACTCTACCCTTTTCAGGTTTTCATCTAAAACCGGCAGTTCGGTCAAACCGTGTTTTTCCAAAAGGTAGTTCAGTTTTGACAGTGTGAGCTGATTTATGTTTTTGTTCATCTGGTAAGCCCTTATCTCCTCAGAAGTGGAGACCTCTATCACAACTTGAAGTTCCACTAACAAATTTAATATCTCCTGGACCAAGCTTATGGAGAGACCCAGGTTTTCGGCGACTAATTCAGTCGTCAAGATGGGTTTGTCCTCCTCGTAGTTTTTGACAAAGATATATGTCATCAAGAATACTAGGGAGCGTTTGGAGTAGTAGTTCAAATTCTCTAATTTTACCAGTGAGGTGTACTTGTAGGAGTTCTGGGTTACAAACGACACGTGTGCCCCTAACAGCACAAAAAGCCAAGTAAGCCTCTGCCATATAAAGAATATAGGTAAAATGGAAAAACTACCGTAGATTTTATTGTAGTTAAGTATTCCAAGCTGCAGCTTGATGTACAGCGTCTGCAGAATTTGTAGCAGTATACCGGCGATAAGCCCGCCTATAAAGGCCGAAGCTGGCTTTACCCTCGTGTTTGGTATTATCATATATATGAGGGTGAGAAAAAGACAAAATAGCAGATATGGCAGAAATTTAAGTGAAGACACGGCTATGCCGTTTAAATTTATTGTGTGTATTTCGAAATAGGTGGAGATAACGTTTGTGGCTACGACTATAATAGGTAGCAGTATAACTATAGAGAGGTAGTCGGTCAATTTTCTTATAATGGTCCTAGCTTTCTTTACCTTCCATATCTCGTTGAAGGATTTTTCCACCAAAGAGAATATTTTTATGACGGACCACAGCAAAAACAATAACCCTGTACCGGCTATAATTCCGCCCTTAGTATTATCGAGAACCCGTTGCGCCAAGATAAAAATCCTTTGTAGGATCTGTTCCTGCAAGGGAAAGTTTTTTAATATCTGCTGCTTGACCAGCTCCTCTACACCGAAATTTTTGGCTATTCCAAAAGCTATTGCTATAATGGGTACTATAGAGAGCAGAGAGTAAAAGCTTAAAGCTGCCGCCCAAAGATTGGAACGCGTCTTGGTGTAGTTTTCTGCAGCTAGCAGGAAGAGTTTCAGGAGGTGAGCCAGCTTCTGCTTTTGGTCAGAGTACGTGGATTTACTCTGAAAAAATGCTCTCTTGTAAATATTTTTATGGAAAAATTCGTTTAACTTCATAAAGATCACCTCTGTAATCAGATACCGATAAAAAATAAAATTCCTTTTATTTCAATGGGGATAAATTATGAATCGATCTGATCAGTTGTATTGCAGTGGGGACCGGAAGCAGAACTGTGCCGGAGAAAGGGGCATCAGCATAGTAAAAGTTACTGATAAAGATAAGATTCTAAAATAAATTGTATCCATATTTATTTGATTTTTATTGGTTGTTGTGATATAATTAGTTGAAATTATAGACGTTTTCAAAAAAAGTGGGTCAACTGACCCGCTTTTTCTTTTGATAAGTGAGGTGATTTTTTTGTCTAGGATAAATACGGAGGAGATAGTTGGTAAGATCGAGAAAATAGTCGTGCCAGCAGCCCAAACTTTTGGACTTGAGCTTGTAGATGTTGAGTATCTTCAAGACGGTGGGTACTGGTATGTGAGGATATATATAGAGAAAGAGGATGATGAAGTAAGCTTAGAAGACTGCTCTAAACTGAGCTCTAAGGTAGAGGAGGATATCGACAGACTGATACAGGACAAGTTTTTCTTGGAAGTATCATCTCCGGGCCTTGAAAGACCGCTTAAAAAAGAGGGAGACTACGAGAGGTTCACTGGTAAAAAGGCTAAGTTGTTATTGAAGCACAAGATGGACGACTCGAGGAACTGGACTGGGGTTATCGAGAAATATGAAAACGGTACAGTGTTTCTTAAAACAGAGGAAAAGACTCTTGAGATTCCATTTTCTGAGATAAAGAAAGCAAACCTGGTATTTGAGTTTGAGGATTTTTAGTAGGGAGGTTAAAAATGAAAAAGAAAGATTATGAAATCTTTTTAGAGGCCCTTGAGCAACTTGAAAAAGAAAAGGGTATCAGCAAAGAGAGTCTACTAGAGACTGTTGAGCAGGCTTTGCTAGCGGCATATAAGAAGAATTATGGGGAAGACGAGAACGTAGAGGTCGCAATAAACAGGGAAAGTGGAGAAATAAAGGTTTATGCGACTAAAGAGGTAGTGGAGATTGTCTACGACCCTAGCCTGGAGATATCTTTGGAAGATGCTCAGGCCGTGGAAAAGAATGCTGACTACGGTGACGAGGTAACAGTTGAGGTTAACTGTGAGGAGTTCAGAAGGAATGCCATCCAGAACGGGAAGCAAATAGTGATACAAAAGGTGAGAGAAGCCGAAAGACACTACATATACGAAAAGTTCAAAGAAAAAGAAAACGATATAATAAATGGTATAATAAGAAGAATCGACGAGAGAAAAAATGTGTACATAGAGTTCGACGGAGTGGAGGCTGTGCTTCCAGTTGTTGAGCAATCCGCATCCGACCTTTACAGGGTAGGGGACAGGATAAAAATATATGTTGTAGAGGTAGAGAAGACAAATAAATTCCCTAAAATCATCATCTCTAGAAAAAGCGAAGGCTTGCTAAAGAAACTTTTTGAGATAGAGATACCTGAAATAGGTGACGGCTCTATAGAGATAAAAGGTATAGCCAGGGAAGCAGGGTCAAGATCTAAGGTTGCAGTTTACTCGCCTAATCCTGAAATAGACACCGTTGGTTCTTGCATAGGGCAAAAGGGACTCAGAATAAGAAATATAGTCGATGAATTAAACGGCGAGAAAATAGATATAATAGAGTGGAAGGATGACCGTGAGGAGTTCGTATCCACTGCCTTAAGTCCGGCAAAAGTCAAAAAAGTAGAGCTTCTAGAGGATGAAATAACTGCAAGAGTAGTAGTTGAACCTAGCCAGCTTTCCCTTGCTATAGGTAAAAATGGTCAGAATGCAAGACTTGCTGCCAAGTTGACCGGCTTGAGAGTCGATATAAAAATTCAAGAGGGTGAAAATGTCGCAGAATAATCCCGAAAGGACCTGTGTGGTTTGCAGGAGTAAAAAGTCGAAGGACGAGCTTTTTAGGTTCGCTGAGAAAAAGGGGAAGTTTGTGTTCGACAAGAATATGGATGTGCAGGCGCGGGGAGCTTATGTCTGCAAGGACGCCAACTGTATAAACAGGCTGTCAAAACACAAGAAATACAATATCAGTATTGAAGAGCTTGGAAAAATGATGGCGGCTTTAAAAAAAGAGAAAAAAGACTATCTTAATATTTTGAGCGCTATGAAGAGTTCGGACTACCTTGTTTTTGGGATAAAGATGATTTTTGAAGAAATAGATAAAATTCATTTCGTCATCATAGCGGACGACATAAGTGAAAAAAATGATGTAAAATTAATTAGAATACTAGATGAAAAAAAGATAAATTACGCTTACTTTTCCGACAAGCAAAAGCTAGGAGCAATATTCAGCAAAAAAGAGGTAAATGCTGTTGGAATAAAGAGTAAGAAAGTAGCGCGTGGGTTATTGTAAACAGGAGGTGTAAATTTGAGAGTACACGAATTAGCAAAAAAACACGGAATTTCAAATAAAGATTTTTTAAAAGAATTACAAGACATGGGGATGGATGTTTCGTCGCACTTATCAGGGCTTACAGAGGAAGAGATTGAATTTATTGAGGAGAATCTAGGCGTAGTGGGACAAGAGGAAGATAAGAAGAAAAAGAAAAAGAAAAAGGTTAAGATAAAAGAGTCTGCTGATGAAGAGAAAACTGACAAAAAAGAGAAAAAAAGCAGAAAGAAAAAGGCTAGAAGGCACGATTTCGTTGTAAGAAGCAACGAGGAGTTCGAAGAAGAAAAAGTAATAGAAGAAGACGGGGTTAAAATAATAAAAGTAAAAGATGGTACAACTGTATCCGAGTTTGCGGAAAGGCTAGGTGTATCTGCAACTGAAATAATAAAGAAGCTGTTCCTTAAAGGGGAGATGCTTACAATAAATAGTCCAATATCTTATGCATTAGCTGAAGAGTTGGCTATGACCTATGATGTACTAGTAGAAGAGGAGAAAGAGGTTGAAATTGCATTCGGTGATAAGTTCGACCTTGAAATTTCAGACAGAGAATCTGATCTGTCTGAAAGGGCTCCTGTAATCACTATAATGGGTCACGTTGACCACGGGAAAACTTCACTTCTGGATGCACTTAGAAAAACAAGTGTTGCTGAAGGGGAAGCTGGTGGAATCACCCAAAAAATTGGTGCTTACCAAATAGTAAAAAATGGTAAAAGAATAACATTTATAGATACTCCTGGACATGAGGCCTTTACAGATATGAGGGCAAGGGGGGCTAAAGTTACAGACATTGCTATCCTTGTAGTTGCTGCAGATGACGGGGTAATGCCTCAGACAGTAGAAGCTGTATCCCATGCTAAAGAAGCGGACGTACCGATAATAGTTGCGGTAAACAAAATAGATAAACCAGATGCAAATCCTATGAGGGTTAAGCAGGAACTTATGGAGCATGGAGTAGTTTCTGTAGAATGGGGTGGAGATGTTGAGTTTGTTGAGATCTCTGCAAAATTCGGTGAAAACTTGGATGAACTTTTAGAGACTATCCTATTAACTTCTGAGATACTTGAGCTAAAAGCAAATGCAAACAAAAGAGCTAAAGGAGTAGTTTTAGAATCCAGGCTAGACCCACAAGTTGGACCTATAGCGGACGTTTTAATCCAAGAGGGGACTCTTAAAGTTGGAGACGTTATAGTTGCAGGTGAAGCATCAGGTAAAGTAAGGGCTCTTTTAAACGACCGTGGAGAAAGGGTAGAGCAGATTGAAGTTTCTCAGCCTACAGAAATAGTAGGATTCAACATAGTTCCTGAAGCTGGAGACGTACTTTATGTGATTCAAAATGAAAAACATGCCAAGAGAATAGTTGAAGAGATGGCTAAAGAAAGAAAACTAAAAGAGCAGAACAGGAAAAAACATGTATCTCTTGAGATGCTTTCTCAGCAACTAGAAGAAGACAAGATAAAAGAACTTAAACTTATAATAAGAGCTGATTCTAAAGGTTCAGTGGAAGCCCTTAAAGAATCTCTTTACAAGCTTTCAACTGACGAGGTTGCGGTAAACATAATCCAAGCGACTTCAGGGGCAATCTCTGAAGGAGACGTTAAACTAGCAGAGGCTTCAGATGCTATAATCATAGGATTCAACGTAAGACCTACAACTAAAGCTATGAAAGAGGCTGACAAAACTGGGGTAGAAATAAGAACGCATAATGTAATCTACCATATTACTGAAGAGATTGAAAAGGCACTTACAGGAATGCTAGAACCTGAATACAGAGAAGTTTACCTTGGAAGAATAGAGATCAAAAAAGTTTTCAAAATTACAAAAGTTGGAAACGTAGCAGGGTGTGTTGTTGTTGACGGAAAAGTTAACAGAGATGCCAACATAAGGGTTCTTAGAAACGGAATAGTTGTGTACGATGGCAAGCTTGCTTCTCTAAAGAGGTTCCAAGATGACGCTAAAGAGGTTGTAGCAGGTCAAGAATGTGGTCTTGGTATACAAAATTTCAATGATATCAAAGACGGAGATATTATAGAAGCTTATGCAATAGAAGAGATCCAAAGAACTTTAAAATAGTGGAAAAGGCTTCCCTTTTCTGGTATAATTTAAGTCACTTAAAATAATTTGAGTTTGGAAAGAAGTGATAAAATGAATAAAAAAAGATTGGCGGGAATAGAGAAGGAATTTTCTAGGGTCATATCCAAGACCCTTTACGGGGAAATAAGAAATCCAAAGATAAAAGGGCTTATCTCCGTGACTAAAGTCAGAATAACCCCTGACTTAAAGTTTGCCGACGTTTATTTCAGCATTATGCCCGTTGGGGAGAATCCTCTAGATGTTAATGAAGTCTTAGAGGGGCTTAACGAAATAAAGGGATACTTGAGAAAAGTGGTTTCTGAAAATATAGACGTCAGATATATTCCTGAGATAAGGGTGCACTTAGACGACAGTATAGAGCATGCTGTAAAAATCTCTAAACTTCTAAAAGATATACAGGATTAGAGGTGTGTATATGCATTGGGAATATAGTGAGTTTGATGACCAGCTGGTGAAATCTAAAGCCGAAGAGTATCAACTATCTGAAAATATAATTAAGCTTCTCTTGAACAGGGGCATAGAGACAAAAGAAAAGATAGAGGAATATATAAATCCTGACATCTCTAGGCTTAGGGACCCTTTTAAGTTTGAAAAAATGGAAGAAGTTGTCTCTAAAATTATCCAAGTCAAAAATAGTGGGGAAAAGCTTTTTATATACGGGGATTACGATGTCGATGGAATAACAGCAGCAGCTTTTTTGACGATTGTTTTTAGACAGATAGGCATTGATGTGGACTACTATATCCCAAACAGAATGGATGAAGGCTACGGACTTAACAAAGAGGCGATAAAAAAGATACACGACAGTGACGGAAGGCTGATAATCACTGTGGATACAGGGGTTAACTCAAAATCCGAGGTGGAGTACGCTAGATCGCTGGGTATAGACATAGTTATAACTGACCACCATAAAATGGTAAAAGATGAAAATGACGAGGGTGTAATAATAATAAACCCAAAGTTCAGCAAGAATTACCAGTTCAAGTACCTTTCAGGTGCCGGCGTAGCATTTAAACTGGCACAGGCTGTATACATAAAACTCGATGAAGATTTAGAGAAGCTTTACGACTATCTAGATGTCATTATGATAGGTACAGTGGCTGACGTTGTTCCCATGATAGACGAGAATAGAGTAATCATAAAAAAAGGTCTTGAAGTTATAAGGAACACCAAGATAAAAGGTATGGTATACTTGTTGAAATATCTAAAATTAGAAGATAAGGACCTAACAACGACTGATGTAAGTTTCTTCATATCCCCCCTCCTGAACGCACTTGGGAGGATAGGGAACTCTAAGGTAGGTGTGGAGTTTTTCCTGCAGCAGGACGATTTCCTAATATATAACATAATCGAAGAGATGAAGAAGTCCAATAAAAAGAGGCGTAAACTAGAGAGAAAAATTTTCAATGAGATAGACAGTGAGATAGCGAAGAAAGATGGTGATTTTAAATACCTTTTTCTGAAGTCAAAGTCTTGGCATCCTGGAATAATAGGAGTTGTGTCTTCTAGGCTGGCCTTTAAATACAATGTCCCAACCATGCTTGTAGCCATAAAAAACGGAATGGGAAAGGCCTCGTGCAGGAGTATAGAGGGGGTAAACATATTCAACCTCTTGACCAGCATGGAAGATAAGTTCGTACGTTTCGGAGGACACGATTTGGCATCCGGGTTCATAGCAAAGCTAGAGGATCTCGAAGAGATAGAAGCCCGAATAGGAGATTACATTGAGAAGCTTAACAGTACTGACGAAAAAAGGGTGCTTAGAATAGATTATGAATTTCCACTTGAAAAAATAGATGATAAATTTTTGGAAGATCTGAGGCTCCTATCACCTTACGGAATGGAGAACAAGCAGCCGGTATTTTTAGACAGAGACCTGAGCTTCGAAAAGGTGAAAAAATTCGGGGTTGAAAATAGGCATTTCAAGACCTATATAAATAAGAATGACAGGATATATTCTGCTGTGGCCTTTAACCTCGCCCATAAGATAGATGAAAAGATGATGTCGCTGCAAAAATTCGATATAGTGTATTACCCGGAAAAGGTAAAGTACAACGGTGAGGATATATTGCAGATAAGGGTAAAAGACCTTCGTTTCAAAGACGAGTTCTTTGAAGTTTTCACAAAATAAACAAATTTAAAAATTATAGATAAAAATAACAAGGAGGAACAGATGACTTACGAATTAAAGAAACTTGAGAATTCAACAGTAGAAATAGTTTTAAAAGTTGAGGGAGACGAAGTAAAAAATATTAAAAGCGGAGTTCTAAAAAACATACAAGCAAAGGCTGATATACCTGGATTTAGAAAAGGGAAGGCGCCGCTTTCTACTATAGAAGCTCAATTTGCAGATGTTATAAAAGAGGAAGTAACTGATAAATTACTTCAAGCTTACTACGAGCAAGTGATAACAGAAGCAGGCATCAAGCCGGTTGATTTTATAAAATCTGTAGAGGCTAATTTAGAAGCGGATAAATTCCAAGGAACTTTTACTGTGGAAGTTTACCCTGAAGTTAAACTAGGAGAATACAAAGGTTTAGAAGTTGAAAAAGAAAACTTCGAAATCACAGATGAACTTCTAGAGCAAGAGATCAACACAATGCTAGAGGCTCAATCGAAATTAAAAGAGGCTTCTGAAGGGTACAAAGCACAAATGGGAGACACGCTTGATATAAACTTCGAAGGATTCATCGAAGGGGAAGCTTTTGCAGGCGGTAAAGCTGAAGGGCATGAAATAAAACTTGGATCTAAAACATTCATCGATACATTCGAAGATCAATTAGTTGGATATGAAGCAGGTCAAGAAGGGGAAGTAAATGTATCGTTCCCTGAATCTTACCACGCAGAAAATCTTGCCGGTAAACCAGCTACTTTTAAAGTAAAAGTAAATGCTATAAAAGTTGTTGAAAAACCTGAGTTAAATGATGAGTTTGCTAAGGATAACGGGTATGATTCTGTGGAAGATTTAAAAGCTAAAAAAGCTGAAGAGATCAAAGAAAGAGAAGTAGCAAGAATAGAAAATGCATATAAAAACTCACTACTTGAAAAAATATCTGAAAATACAGAGGTAGAGATACCTAATTCAATGATTCAAAGAGAGATAAAAGCTAGAATATCTGAGATGGAGCAACAGCTGAAAATGCAAGGAGCTAGCTTGGATATGTACTTGAAAATGACAGGTATGACTCAAGACCTTATGGAAATCCAAATTTCTCCGATGGCTGCAGCAAAAGTGAAAATGGACATTATCCTAGGAGAGATCGCTAAATCTGAAAACGTTGAAGTATCTGACGAAGAATTAGAAGGTAAAGTAGCAGATGTTGCTAAAATGTATAACATGGAATCAGATAAATTAAAAGAAGAGTTAACTAAAGCAGGAAGCCTAGATAACTTCTTAGAAAATGTTAAAGTAGAAACTACAATGCAAAAAACAGTTGACCTGATAGTGGAAGCTGCGAAATAAGCAGAAGTAACTGACAGGTTTACAAATCAAATAGAGTGGTTTAGGGGCAGATATTTCTGTCCCTAAAGCTACTTATGTTTGAAGTTTTGTACTTAATGTGGAACAATTTAATTCAACATTAAATACTAAATAAATTATTTAGGGGGGACTATGTTTAATCCAACAGTAGTAGAAAACACAGGCAGAGGGGAAAGAATGTATGACATATATTCTAGACTTTTGAAGGATAGGATTATTTTTTTGGGGACAGAGATAAACGATCAAGTAGCCAATTCAATAGTGGCACAACTACTTTTTTTAGAGGCAGAAGACCCTGAAAAAGATATAATAATGTATATAAACAGTCCTGGTGGAGTTATAACATCAGGTATGGCTATATACGATACCATGAATTATATAAAACCAGATGTATCTACTGTATGCATAGGTCAGGCGGCCAGCATGGGGTCACTGCTACTTTCAGCGGGGAAAAAAGGAAAAAGATATGCTTTGGAGAATTCTAGAATAATGATCCACCAACCTCTTGGCGGAGCCAGAGGCCAAGCAACCGATATAGAGATACAAGCAAGAGAGATACTAAGAATGAAGGAGCTGACAACAAAGATCCTTTCTAAAAACACTGGACAACCAGAAGAAAGGATAGTAAGGGATACGGAAAGGGACTACTTTATGAGCTCGGAAGAAGCCAAGGAGTACGGCATTATAGATAAGGTTTTTTATAGTTTGAGAGGTGAGAATGAATAATGAAGAACCATGAAGCACATTGCTCATTTTGTGGCAAGAAAGAATCTGAAGTAAGTAAACTGATTTCGGGACCGGAAGCTTTTATATGTGATGAATGCGTGGAAGCTTGTGCCGAAATGCTCAGCTACACACCTGAGGCTGAGGAAGATTTTGGTGAGGTAAACCTTTTAAAACCCATAGAAATAAAGCAAAAACTAGATGACTATGTAATAGGTCAAGTAGAGGCAAAAAAAGTATTGGCAGTATCTGTGTACAACCACTATAGAAGGATACAACACAATGTTGGGAAAATCCAGGATGTGGAACTTCAAAAATCCAACGTATTGCTTATAGGACCTACAGGTAGCGGTAAAACCCTGCTTGCAGAGACCCTTGCAAAAATACTAAATGTACCATTCGCAATAGCCGACGCTACTACATTAACAGAGGCGGGGTATGTGGGAGATGACGTGGAAAATGTCCTTGTCAGACTGCTACAGGCTGCCGATATGGATGTGGAAGCTGCGGAAAGAGGTATAATCTATATAGACGAAATAGATAAAATATCCAGAAAATCTGAGAATGTCTCAATAACAAGGGACGTATCCGGAGAAGGAGTGCAGCAAGCCCTTTTAAAAATAATTGAAGGGACGGTCTCAAGTGTGCCTCCGCAAGGAGGAAGAAAGCATCCGCACCAACCTATGATAGAGATAAACACCAAAAATATCTTGTTCATAGTTGGCGGGGCATTCGAGGGATTACAAAAAATAATAAAAGAGAGAACAAACAAGAAGGTACTAGGTTTTGGAGCTGAAGTTAGCAGCCAAACAAGTGAAAATGAGGGTGAAATCTTCAAAAGAGTTCTTCCAGAAGATCTGGTTAAATCAGGACTAATCCCTGAACTTATAGGGAGGCTACCTGTTATAGCTACGCTAGAAAGCTTAGATGAACAAGCCCTTGTAAATATCCTTAGCGAACCTAAAAACTCCCTTGTTAAACAGTACAAAAAGTTCTTTGAATTAGAAGGAGTTGAACTGGAATTCGAGAAAGATGCCCTTATAGAGATAGCAAAGTTAGCACTGAAAAGAAAGATAGGTGCTAGAGGTCTGAGAGCTATAATGGAAGGGGTAATGCTTGAGCTGATGTTTGAAATACCATCGAATTCTGAGGTAGAAAAAATTGTAATCACAGAAGAAGCTGTTCTTGACAATAAAAAAGCTGTGGTGATAAAATCAGCCTAATTTTAAAGCTAGGAAGGAAGTGACGTTATGGGAAAAAAAGCATTTATACCGACTAGAGACTTGATTATATTTCCTGGAATAATCACACCTCTGTTCATAGGAAGAGAAACGAGCATAAGTACACTTGAAAAAGCTATGCTAGACGACAACAGAATGATCCTCTGCATGCAAAAGGATTTCAATGAAGAAGAGCCAAAGCTTCCAGAAGACGTACACAAAATTGGGGTAATAGTAAATATCCTTCAGACAGTTAAGATGCCTAACGGTACGATAAAAGTCCTTGTAGAAGGGAAAAACAGGATACTGCTGCATGACGCCAGCGAAGAAGAAGGGGCCTACTACGCAGAATACGAAGATGTAAAAATAGAAGGGCTCACAGAATCTCTTGATGTGGCGCTTAGAAGAAAGGTAATGAATATATTCGAAAAATACGCAAAACTTAGTACGAAAATTCTGCCAGATCTAATTGCCAATCTGAGAGGGATAGAAGACTTGGGGAAGGTATTCGACATCATGTCATCTAACCTCCCTATTCCAAACGAAACAAAACAAGAGATACTAGAGGTCTTTGATCTCGAGAAAAGAGCGTACAAGCTCATAGAGATCTTGACGAAAGAGATAGATATAGTAAACATAGAAAAAACAATAGACTCAAAAGTAAAAGATAAGCTAAATGCCGCTCAAAAATCCTACTACTTGAGAGAGAAAATAAACGCTCTTAGAGAGGAACTGGGAGACTCTGCCTCATCTGACGACGACCTGGAAGAACTAAAAAACAGCATAGAATCACAAAAACTTCCAAAAGAGGTAAAGGCCAAGCTTGAAAAAGAGTTAAAAAGACTCTATAAAATGGGGCCTTTTTCGGCAGAAGCTACAGTCGTAAGGTCTTATATAGAGACTGTACTGGAAATCCCTTGGATAAAAATGACAAAGGATATCTTAGATATAGAAAAGGCATCTGAAACTTTAGACGCCGATCATTACGGCCTGAAAGATGTAAAAGAGAGGATACTTGAATTTTTGGCGGTTAAAAAGCTTAACCCTGAAATGAAAGGCTCTATACTCTGCCTGGTTGGGCCTCCAGGAGTAGGGAAGACCTCCCTTGCACGTTCTATAGCCGACTCAATGGGTAGAAAATTCGTGAGAATATCACTTGGAGGGGTAAGGGACGAAGCAGAGATAAGGGGACACAGGAGAACCTACATAGGATCTATGCCCGGTAGAATAATAAAGGGGATAAAGCAGGCGAAAAGCAAAAACCCTGTAGTTCTTCTTGACGAGCTGGATAAAATGGCAAGCGATTTTAAAGGGGACCCGGCTTCAGCAATGCTGGAGGTGTTAGATCCAGAGCAAAACATGCATTTTGAAGACCACTACTTGGATATGCCGTTTGATCTGTCTAAAGTTTTCTTCATAGCCACTGCAAATGATCTAGGTGGCGTACCTGGCCCGTTAAGAGACAGAATGGAGCTTATAAAGATAAACTCTTATACAGAGTTTGAAAAGCTTCACATAGCAAAAAGGTACCTTTTGGAGGAAGCTCAGGTAGAAAACGGACTTAGAAAATGCGAGGTAAAGATATCGGACGAAGCCCTTATGAAGATGATAAACGAGTACACCAGGGAGCCAGGTGTAAGAAACCTGAAAAGGGAGATAAGCAAGCTCTATAGAAGAATCGCCAGAGAGTTTGTAAAAAACAAAAAACCTTCCATAAGAATAAACGTAAAAAACCTTGAGAAATATATGGGTAAACCTAAGTACAGGCCAGACAAGCAGAGGGAAAAAAGCCCTAAACTTGGAATAGTTACTGGACTTGCCTGGACAGCAGTTGGCGGAACAGCACTTGAAGTGCAAGCTGTATCTATGGAGGGTAAAGGAAAACTAGCCCTAACAGGAAAGCTCGGCGAGGTAATGAAGGAGTCTGCGCAGGTTGCCTACTCATATGTGAGATCGAAAAGGGAAAGATACGAGATAGAGGATAAGTTCAACGAAAAATACGACATACATCTTCACTTTCCAGAAGGAGCCGTGCCTAAAGACGGACCTTCTGCAGGGATCACCATAACTACAGCACTTATCTCTGTCTTGGCCGGCAAAAACGTCAGACAGGATATAGCAATGACGGGAGAGGTTACAATAACCGGAGAAGTCCTACCTGTAGGAGGGATCAAGGAGAAGGTAATAGGAGCACACAGGGTTGGCATAAGAGAGGTAATTTTACCGGCAGACAATGAGTCTGACGTTGATGAACTACCTTCAGAAATCTCTAAGGATATGAAGTTCTACTTTGTCAAAGATTATGAAGAAGTAGAGAAACTTGTATTTGAAAAATAGGGGGGGCAATCCCCCCATTGTTACAAAAAGGAGTTGTTTATGAATTTTGAAAAACTAGATGTTCTGAGCATGAACGAAAATACTTTTAAACTAATAAACGGAGACTGGATGCTCATAAGTGCTAAAGACGGCGACAAAGCCAACACCATGACCGCTTCTTGGGGCGGGCTAGGGGTGCTTTGGCACAAAAAAGTAGCATTTATATTTGTAAGACCTGAAAGGTATACTAAGGAATTTTTGGACGCGTCGCCGTACTTCACGCTCAGTTTTTTTAACGAGGACAAAAGGGAAGAGTTGCAGTACATGGGAAAAGTGTCTGGAAGAGACGAGGATAAGATAGAAAATTCATCTCTTACAAAGAAAACAGAGGACGAGTTTGTGTATTTTGAAGAGGCAAAACTTGTGCTGAAGTGCAGAAAACTTTACAAACAGAAGCTCTCGGAAGATTGTTTGGTTGACAAAAGCCTGGTGGAGTTTTATCAAGATCACGATTATCACTATCTCTACGTTGGAGAAATAGTAGAAGCAATGAAAAAAGAGGTATGAAAATGGATATAAAGCAAGCAGATTATGTAAAATCTGCAGTTAAATCGGTAGACTATCCCGAGATCATGGCAAACATAGAATTTGCCTTTGTAGGGAAGTCAAACGTAGGGAAATCTTCCCTGATAAACAGCCTTACAAATAGGAGAAAACTTGCAAAGACAAGTAAGACACCTGGTAGGACACAACTGGTAAATTATTTTATAATAAATCATGGATTTTATTTTGTGGACCTTCCCGGGTACGGTTTTGCAAAAGTTCCAAAACAAATCAAGGACAACTGGGGCCACATAATAACGGAATACCTGGCATCTGAGAGGCATAAACTTGTTTTCGTACTTTTGGATATAAGAAGAGTGCCTTCACAGGACGACATCGAGATGCTCCAGTGGCTGGATCATTACGAAGTGCCATTCAAGATAATCTTTACAAAGGTGGACAAACTGTCGAACAACGAAAAGTTCAGGCAGCTGAAAGAGATAAGGAAAAAACTGATTTTCGACAATACCGACGTAATGTTCTACTCTGCGCACAACGGTACGG
>QKCP01000100.1 GCA_003246855.1 Ilyobacter polytropus | reverse complement strand
AATTCTTCCCTTTCATTCAAGTTAAAATCCTTATAGTTTATGCTCACCACATGAAAATTATTTAATTCCATCTTTAATCACGCCACCTCTTAATAAAGCTTTTCTAATATATTGGAAAAGGTTTCTATTATTCTACTATTATTATTCCTGTCTTTTATGGCTAAACGGATAAATGAACTATCCAAATATTTAAAATTAGCTGCATCCCTTACCAGTATTCCACTCTCTAAAAAAAGATTCCTAATCAATTTTGAGTCTCCCTTGAGTAGCTTTACAAGTATGAAGTTCGCTTCAGTTTTATAAGTCTTAACGCCAGGTAATTTTTTTAAACTACTGTACATGTAAGCTTTTTCTTGTTTTATCCAATCTTTCGACTTCTTGATATAGTCATAATCATCTAGCATAACTAAACCTGCTAATTCTGCAAAACCATTTACTGTCCAGGGTTCTCTATCTTTCTCTATTTTTTCACTTAAATCTCCATCATAACAAATCCCGTATCCAAGTCTAAGCCCAGGTATAGCAAAAAATTTAGTAAGTGCCCTGAGTACAAAAAGATTTTTCTTATCCACCCCTTCTTTAATAAGACTATTTTCATGCCCTCCCTCTGTAAACTCTATAAAGGCTTCGTCTAGAAACAGATGGGTCCCATACTTATTACAGCTCTCAAGGATAGACGACAGCTTATCACGGTTAATTCTTTTCCCCGTGGGATTATTAGGATTGCATATAATCAACAAGTCATATTTTACCTTCAGTTTTTCTTCCAGTCTAATCAGGTCTATTTTAAATTCATCCTCTTCCAAAAGCTGAAAATAATCTATTTTTCCACCGATAGCCCTCACTGCCCTCTCATATTCTGCAAATGTCGGAGATACTATCAAAGTTCTTTTAGGATTTAAGTTTTTCATATACAAAAATATAAGTTCAGTAGCCCCATTTCCAACCAAGATATTTTTAGGTTTTACATTATTAAAATTGGCAAATTTATTTTTAAGCTGAAAATAATCAGGATCCGGATACCTAGTTATTAAATCGAAATTATCTATTAAACTCTTTTTAAAACTTTCCGGCACACCAAAAGGATTTATGTTTGAACTATAGTCTAAGACCTCATTTAAGTTTTTCTCACGAAATATTTTGTGTACATTACCACCATGTAAATCCATAATTTTCTCCTTTTCTATCTAAAAACTCTAACTATAAAGTTATAAAATACACTGCCTCAAAAAGTAGAAGTCCGAACAAACTACTTACATACATTAACTTTATATTTTTAAGTATATCCCCTATTTCAAATTCCTTGACCTTGTCTCCTATTGTAGGCTTATCATGTAAAATACCAAAATATGAAGTACTACCCCCAAATTGCACGCCGATTGCCCCAGCCACGCTAGATTCTGGATGAGCCGAGTTTGGACTCGCGTGGTTCAACCTGTCCCTGAAAAATACTCTGATGGAACTCTTGAAGTCATACCCACAAACAAGCGAGGAAACCGGTATAAGAATTGCCCCAGTTATCCTAGCTGGTAAAAGGTTTACGGCATCATCAAGCTTTGCCGAAAACCAACCAAAATCTTTATATTTCTCATTTTTATACCCCAACATAGAGTCCATGGTATTAATAGCCTTGTAGGTCATAGCAAGCGGCATACCTCCTAAAAACATAAAAAACATAGGGGCTACTATTCCATCAACCATGTTTTCAGATATAGTTTCCATCGTGCTCCTTACTATATCTCTCGGCTTCATACTTTTAGTGTCTCTGCTCACAAGGTATGACAGCTCCCTACGGGCTTTGTCCAAGTCGTTAGACTTGAGTATTTTAAAAACTTTTTTACCCTCATTTGCGAGGCACCTTGTGGAAAAAATAGTGTACATTAGATATATTTCTAAAAAAATATTTTTGCTTAAAAAGTAGGAAACAGTATATGTGACTGTCAACACAATTATGTTCAGTATGGCTCCAGAAAACCTTTTGTTTCTATATCCTATGAGTCTTTTCTCCAAACCACTTATAAGCTTTCCTATAAACTGTACAGGATGCGGTATCCTATAGGGATCCCCAAAAATTAGGTCTAAGAAATAGGCTATTACTATTTTCCATGCTAAGCTCATTCTTTATTCACCGTCCATTATTTTGTATATACCTTCCATGTCAAGAGAGTTCCTTAAGAGTTCTGCCAACTTGTCATACTCACGTTCTTTTTGTTCTCTGAAATCTATACCACTTTTACAACTATCTAAACCTTTTATTTCCCTTATTTTATTTAAAAACCTGTTGGTGAAGTCTCCGTTGTCAAAAATACCATGTATATATGTCCCAACTACATTTCCATTGACAACTCCCTTTATACAGTTTTCCCCTTTTAAAATAGCGGTTTCTTCTCCATTGGTAATTCCTTGATGTATTTCATACCCCTCTACAAGTACACCATCCATCCCAGCAAGTATACCGCTGGTACAACTCAAACTTCCGCTATACTGAGTGGTAGTTTTTTCAGGAAGCATTACTGTTTCAAGATCTAGTATACCTAAACCAGGTATCTCTCTTATATCTGATTCTATTGCATGTGGGTCCACTACCTTTTGTCCAAGTATTTGATAACCACCACATATACCAAATATAACAGTCCCTTTTTTAGATAGCCTTATTATTTTTTCTGCCATACCTTTTTCGTTTATGTCTTTCAGGTCCTCTATAGTATTTTTAGATCCTGGTATTATTATTATATCTTCATCCCCTAGCTCTGATGCCCTGCTGACATACTTCACACTCACGTCTTTATAGTTCCCTAAGGCATCTAGGTCTGTAAAGTTTGACAGGTGTTTAAGCTTGATAACAGATATTTTGATATCCCTATCTTCACTCTTTTTATACAATTTTTCACTGAGGCTGTCCTCGTCTTCTATGTTAAGCTCTGCATGTGGGACAACCCCTAAAACAGGTATCCCTACAAGCTCTTCCAGCATTTTTATCCCGGGTTTTAGTATATTTAGATCTCCGCGAAATTTGTTTATCACTATCCCCTTGACTCTCTTTCTCTCACTTTCGTCAAGCAGTGCTATTGTACCGTAGACAGAAGCGAATACTCCCCCTCTGTCTATATCTCCAACAAGTATCACAGGGGCATCCGCCATCTCAGCCATACCTGTGTTTACTATATCATCATGCTTCAGGTTTATCTCAGCCGGACTACCGGCACCCTCTAGAACTGAAATATCATAATTTTCCTTTATGTAACCGTATGCCTTTAATATCTCAGGTTTTAACCTATCCTTAAATTTAAAGTAATCTTTTGCATTCATATTTTCAAGCACTTTTCCGTTTACTATAACTTGAGACTTTTTATCGGTTGTAGGTTTGAGTAGGATTGGGTTCATATACACCATGGGCTCTATGCCAGAAGCTTCTGCTTGCACTACTTGGGCTCTCCCCATTTCCTTGCCGTCCTTCGTTATATAGGAATTCAATGCCATGTTTTGTGATTTAAAAGGGCATACACTATATCCGTCTTGTTTAAAAACTCTACATAATCCTGCAGTTATAAGACTCTTTCCAACATTTGAAGCCGTACCCAAAACCATTATATTCTTGTGTTCCATAAGTCCTCCCCAGTTATATCCTACTTTAATTTTACAGAAATCCCAGAAACAAGTAGATATGCTTCATCCGATTCCTGTGCCACCCTCTGGTTTGCTCTTCCAGCTATATCTCTAAAATGTCTCCCAAGTGGGTAACTTGGAACTATCCCCATCCCAAGCTCATTTGATACCACTATAACCTTTCCCGGGAAACTCTTAGAGAAATCAATTAACTTTTCAAGTTCCTTCATGACTTCCATCTCTATTTCTATCACTTTTTCTGTGGAAATCTTATCCCAATCCAAGTTTCTTTCATCAAGCATTAAGTTTGCCACCATATTTGTAAGGCAGTCCACCAGTATCAAATCTTTATCGGCTGCATGTTTTCCCAATACTTTGTCCAAACAGCTGTGAGCTTCTACAGTCGTCCAACGTTCTCCCCTCTGTACATGGTGTTTCCTTACCCTTTCCCTCATCTCTTCATCATAGATTTTTGCGGTGGCTAAGTAAACTCTTTCTTTTCCGTTTTCAGAAAGCATTTCTGCGAAATTACTTTTACCACTCCTGGCTCCGCCAGTTACATAAATTATCCCCATACTACACCTCTAATATCTGTACCCTCTCGGAGTTATCATCTTTCCGTTTTTAACAAAGGTTTTTGAATTCCCAACTATAACTACAGTAAGCATGTCTATCTCTTTTTCTAGCATCTCTTCCAAAGTTGTTATTATGAAAGACTCGTCATCTCTCTTTGCATTTTTTACTAATGCGACAGGAGTGTTCACCGGCTTGTACTTAAGCATTATTTCCCTGGCCTCCACTATCTGAGTGATACGTCCGTGGCTTTTGGGGTTATAAAAACTTATTACAAAATCTCCTTGGCTTGCAAGCTCCACTCTTTTTTTTATTAACTCCCAATCTGTTAAAAGATCGCTCAAACTTATGCTGGCGTGATCATGCATTATAGGTGCTCCGACTATAGATGCCGCAGCTGTTGATGCCGTTACACCAGGTACAACCTCAACTTCTATATCGTTTGTAGCCAGCTCTAACATTATCCCTGCCATTCCGTATATCCCCGCGTCCCCGCTACTTATGAGACTCACAGTTTTTCCGGATTTACATATATCCAGTACTTCCAGGCACCTGCCAACCTCTTTTTTCATGGCGGAACTTATAAGTTCCTTATGCGAAAATTCCTCTTTTACTAGTTCTATGTATGTCTTATAGCCGATTATGACATCGCTTTCCTCCAACGCCTTATGAGCCTTAAATGTCATGTTATCCTTATTTCCAGGACCTAAACCAACTACGTATATTTTATTCATAGCCAAACTCCTCTTCATAAATTGATACGGTTACCCCGTTATGTTTTATTTTTTTTGCTATAAAGTCTCCATTTTTGAATGAAGCCAGATAAGCACAGGGTTCTGAAACCCCTCCTACTCCTATCTGCTTTCTCACAAATTCTGACTCCTCAGATAGCCCCTCTACTTCGTCAATCTCCTCTTTATCAAAAAACAATACTTTTTTATTAAGCTCCTTTGCTGCTTCAAGCAAACCAAACTCTTCCTTTTTTACCCAGGCACTGGCCAATACTCTTATACTATCCATTCTCAGGTTATACTTATCCATTGAAAACTCCACAGCTTTAAGTACCTGCTCTTTTGCGATTCCCTTTCTGCACCCTATACCCAGCACTATGTTTTCTGGAATTATCTGGGAAATCTCAACTTTTTTCCTGTTAGATACCACCACAGTACCTGATACAGATTCTTTTCCACTAACTAAATTGCTAGGGAGGTTCAAAAGCACTCTCTCTCCGTTCACCATAAGTGAGGTAACTCTTTTGGCGCTCTCCAAACTGTCAAGTTTGGCTTTTAACTTCTGTGAAAGCGTGTCTACAGCAAGTCCTCCTCCCACATCAGAAGCAGTTGTAACTACCGGTATCGCACCTATGATGTTTGCAATTTTTTCACATTGCTCATTAGCACCGCCCAGATGTCCAGACAGCAGTGATATTACGAAATTCCCACCTTCGTCTACTACGAGCACAGCAGGGTCAACGTCCTTTGATTTTATAAGATCAGCTATCATTCTTACAGTTATTCCTGTAGCCATCACAAAAATGTTAACCTCGTACATATTAAAATTTCTATCCACAGTGTTTTGGAGTCCTCCCTGCATGACAATGCAGTTACCTTCAGCATATTTTTCCATAGTATATATATCTGCTTCTCTGAGTACCTCTTTAAGCTCCTTTGCTTTTTTTAGGCCGTTTTTGCTCACACTGTATATGGCATATCTCATTTTTTTACGCCTTCCCTGTACTCATGCGTAAAATACTTGTCATACAGTTTCGATTTTGAATATTTGTCCCCCATAAACCATCCTACAAGTATTTGGGCGGTTTTTGTTATCCCCTCTACCTTAACTTTCTCAGCTATATTTCCCAATGTACCTTCCACTATTTTTTGGTCAGACCAACTTGCCCTCTGCACAACTGCAACTGGGGTATCCATAGAATAGTGCTTTGATAGTTTTTCAACAACCTTTTCTATCATCTGTACAGATAAGAAGATAGCCATGGAAGCTCTATGTGATGCAAGTCTATCTAGGCTTTCATCTTCAGGTACCGGAGTTCTCCCCTCCATTCTAGTACATATAACAGTTTGAGTTACATCAGGTAAGGTAAATTCTTTCTTTATTGCCGCAGCTGATGCCAAAAATGAGCTTACCCCAGGAACGACTTCATACTGTATTTCATGTAGATCAAGTATATCCATCTGCTCTCTGTGAGCTCCGTAAATAGATGGATCACCGGTATGTACTCTGGCAACTGTCTTCTCGTTTTTTACAGCTTCAATGGTTACTTCCATAACCTCTTCCAATGCCATACCTGCACTGTTGTATATTTCAGCCCCATCTTTATGGCATTCTATAACTTCTTTTGGTACCAATGACCCAGCATAAATTATGACATCTGCCGAAGATACAAGCTTTTGTCCTTTTACTGTTATTAGCTCGGGATCTCCTGGACCAGCTCCTATAAAATAAACTTTACTCATATTTAATACCGCCTTTTTTTAAAATTAATGTTGAGAAATAAGGTATTTTTTCTACTATATCTAAGTTAGTATGTATCTCCTCATCATCTTTTCCACAGTTTGAAATCAATATTATATTTTCTAAGTTGCCACTTTCTTTTATCGCAGTCCTTAATTCATTAAAATGCCTACTTACCTTCATGAAGACCACATTATCATTGTCTTCTATCTCTTTTCTGATATTTGTGGAACTGTTCAGTGATATAATTTTCAGATCCTCGTCCCCTATAACAAGCGGCACATTTACCCTTGAAGCCACACTGTTGAACGAGGTTATCCCTGGAACTGTCTCAACATCCACTTCAGTTCCCAGATAATCCAATATATACGTATAGGTGCTGTAAGTCATGGGATCTCCTATGGTCAAAAACGCCATGTTATTCCCCTTTTCTAAAAGCTCCTCTATTTTTTTTGCATTGTTTCTTCTTATCTCTTTTTTCTTGTCCTCATCATTTATCATAGGAAATTCCAAGAAAAGCTTTTGCGTATTTTCACCTATATAATCTTTCACTATGTCAAATGCCGTACTCCCTTCGGTTTTTTTTGCCTCAGGCAGAACTAATATGTCCACATTTTTTAAAAGTTTTACAGCTTTCATTGTTATAAGCTCAGGGTCTCCTACACCTACCCCTATTCCATAAAATTTACCTCTCATAATTTCCTACCTTTCTGCCGTTACTATGTATATTGGATTTTCTGCTACCATCATATTGAGCTCTTTAATGCTCCTGTTTTTACTTACCGAAACTAAACTTATATCTGTATTTTTAAAATCATATTTTTTGAAAAGTTCCAATGTTTTCATTAAGTTTTCCAAAATTATAAAGTTCAGTACAAGTCTCCCACCAATCCTTAAATTTTTAAAGGCATATCGGAATATCTCTTCTAACTCTCCTTTTGAACCTCCAACGAAAATTCTATCCAAGGGCATATCCTGTATAGCTTCGGGAGCTTTTCCTGTTATGATTTGTATATTTTCCACTGAGAACTTCTTCATATTTTCTACTATGAGCTCTACAGCGGCTTTATTTACCTCTACGGCATACACCTTCCCTGTTTTAGAAAACTTAGCCATCTCAATGCTAACAGACCCCGTTCCTGCTCCTATATCCAAACAGATATCCCCTTCTTCTATCCCAAGTTTTGCTATGCTAACAGCCCTAACTTCCTCTTTGGTCATAGGGACGTTTCCTCTTATAAATTCACTGTCTTTTATATGATACATAAGCTTTCTTCTCCTACGCAGATTCTTCTAATTTCACTATAACCACATTTATGCCAAACTCCCCCTCATACTCCGACAGGTCTTCTGCTCTGAAAAACTGTATCTTTTCATCACTGTATGAGAGGTTCTCTCCAATCCAAATTCCAGCTCTCCCATATCCGCTACTTTTTAAAGTTATTGCGATGCTTTTCGGAGAGTTCTCCTTATCTGTAAGAAGTCCTATCTTCCTGTATTTTTCAAGTTTTTCCACATAATCCATCTTTTTCCCATGAACACTACCAACATAGGCATCCGCCCACATCTCGCCTATTCTAGAAAACATATACTGCATAGAGGATATCCCTGGCAGTACCTCAAGCTCCTCCACCTTAAAATTCTTTTTCATATAATTTAAAAAGCTGTAAAAACCTGGATCTCCTGAAACCACCACAGCTATCCTCTTAGCCCTGTTTTCCCTCATATATCCAATCAACTCACTAAGTCCCCTATCTATGTACCTGATCTCTTTGTTAGCTAAAAGATGCCATATACTTTGTATGTTCCTCCTGCCTCCAATTACTATCTCAGCTTTCACTATAGAGTTTTTTACAGCGGGTGTTATCTGTTCCAGATTACCCGGACCAAGCCCCAATACAGATATTTTTTCCATATTCATCCTCACTATTAAAAATTTTCACTCCTGGCCAGTTCCCCCATGCTGTTTGAAAATACGAGGGTAGCTACCTCTAATTTTTTTCCGTTTCTTTCTGCTAACTCTTGGCATTTTACCCTGGCTTTTTCAGCTAAAATTTGAAAAATATCGCGGTTTTCAATATAACTTATTGCTTCCTCTGTTGTGTTAGAGTTTAAAATTTTTAGTATATTTTCATGTTTCTCACCGCAAAGTATTGCATTTGATGCTAGTATTTCAAGCCTTGCGTCAGAAACCCTGCTGTGGGTATGGAATATCCCTCCGGCAACCTTCACTAGCTTCCCTATATTCCCTATAAAGAATATTTTTTCTACTCCCGCTTCACAGGCCTTTTCTATCATAAATCCTACAAAATTACTTATAACAACTATCATTTTCCCATCCATACGTAGCTTTTCTAATGCATAGTTTTTTCCATAATTTCCAAATGTAAAAACTAGATGTTTTGACTCACTTTCTTTAAGCGCCACCTTAAGTTCTAATGCCAGCGAATCTTTAAACGCTTCTTCAGACATAGGCTTCACTAAACCACTTGTTCCTAGTATGGATATACCGCCTACTATTCCAAGCTTTGAGTTTAAGGTATTTTTGGCTATCTCCTCTCCGCGAGGAACATATATCTCAACATTCAAGCCGCAATCTCCAGCTATTTTTTTAACTTCTTGAACTATCATTTTCATGGGAACCGGATTTATAGCGGCCTCACCTACATGTACTGGAAGTCCTTTCTTTGTTACCCTACCAACACCAGCACCTCCATACACCATAATTCTGCTGTCATCCCTTTTACTCACCTTGGCACATATTTCTATCCCATTTGTTATATCAGGGTCGTCTCCACCATCTTTTATAACTGTTCCTACAGTAAAGTTTTCATTCTGAATAACCTTAACTGGTATTTCTATATTTTCTCCTGTTGGAAGATTTATAGATATCTTTTTAACCTGTTCTTTTTTTAATAAAAACTGTGTTGCTGCCTTCGCTGCCGACGCTGCGCAGGAACCAGTAGTATAACCATATCTAAGTTTTTTACCTTGATAAAACACATATTTATCCATCAAAACCTACCCTATTAAACATCTGATATAATATGCCGTGAAGTATCGAAACAGCCACCGTACTTCCACCTTTTCTTCCCTTTATCCTGATATATGGTATATCAAATTTTGAAAGCTCCTCTTTAGATTCTGAAGCACCTACAAAACCTACTGGCACCCCTACAACAAGTGCTGGTTTTACATTTTTTTTATCCACTCTTTCTAAAAGTGTAAATAGGGCTGTCGGAGCATTCCCTATTAAAAAAATTTTTGTATCCGGGTCTTCCAGAGCCTTCTCTATTCCAACTATAGACCTTGTTACCTCTCTTTTTTTAGCCTCCTCAGCTACCTTCTCATCAGAAACTAGGGAGTATGCAGAGCATTCAAATTTTTCAAGTGTTTTCTTACTGAGACCGTTAAGTATCATCTTTGTGTCACAGTAAATTTTGCAGCCTTTTTCAATTGCATCCATTGCTGATTCTATCGCGCCATTTTCAAACTCTATCAGATCAGCATACTCAAAGTCGGCTGTTGTATGTATCACTCTTTTTACTATAGG
>QKCP01000034.1 GCA_003246855.1 Ilyobacter polytropus | reverse complement strand
GTCAAAGCATCCAACACCACTATCTTATTTTCATCTCCATATTTTTTAATCATATATTTTACAAAGTTAGCTCCTATGAAGCCAGCTCCTCCAGTAACTAAATAAGTCTTCATCTATAGCTCCCCCATACACTTCATCTCTTCTAAAAATCTGTCTATTGCGTCTTTCCAATCAGGCAGCTTTTTTCCTATTATTTTTTCCGCTTTCCCGCTGGAAAGTTTTGAATATTTAGCCCGTTTAGCAGGCAGATTAAAATCCTCCGTTTTAACCCTAATCAATTCCCCTTGCCACCCTATTTTTTGGAGTACATAGTGTACCTGGTCGTATTTACTGCACTCTCCGCCGTTAGACAGGTGGTAAAGTCCGTATTCCCTGCTTTGAATGAGTTCCCAAGTAAACTCTGCAAGATCCTTGGAGTAAGTTGGCGCGGAAATCTGATCATCGACTATACTAAGTCGCTTTCTAGTTTTACTCCAATTTATAACTGTCTTAATAAAATTATTTCCTCCACTCCCAAACATCCATGAAGTTCTTATTATAAAAACCTTGCCGTATAAAGACAAAACTTTTTGCTCGCCCTCATATTTTGTCCTAGAGTATACCGAAAGTGGATTAGGGAGATCTTCTTCTGTATATGGCACATTTTTTTCTCCATCAAACACAAAGTCGGTGGAATAAGTTGCATACACTGCATCGATCTCTTTTGCCGCTTCCGCTAGATGCTTTGGAGCATCCCTGTTTAAAAGTGTGCATTCTTCAACTTCATCTTCAGCTTTATCCACAGCATTATAGGCAGCACAGTTGATAATTATATCAACATATTTCCCGTTTAAAAATGCCTTTATCTCTTTAGGTTTTGTTATATCCAGATCTTTGTGGCTTGTTGAAATATAGAGTACTCCCATTTTATCGAACAATTTTTTAAATTCCGTTCCCAACTGCCCGTTTGCCCCAGTTATTAATACCACCAAACTCTCCTTCCAATTAGCTTACGCCAAATTTATGGCATGAAATCTATTTACATTTTTTTGCTAAAAGAACATTTAAATATGAATTGCACAGAAAAATTTTTATTTTTCTCAGTGCAGATCTGTCCTAAAATATCATTTTATCTTATTTTTTATTCATGTATATTTGTGGTTAAAACAGTTGTTTTTCATCGTCTCTAGATTTCAGCTTGATTATTTTACTTTTTCCAAAAATATTCCCTTAATCCAGGGAGTTCAGCATCTTTTTCGGAAATAATAAGCTCCTCCCTGTTAAGTCCATGCCTTTCAAAGGGCCACTCTATTCCTATATCCGTATCATCCCATTTTATACCGGCTTCATACTCCGGGTAATAAAAATCTGTGCATTTATATTGAAACTCAGTTCCATCTTCTAATGTCAAAAAACCGTGCGCAAACCCTTCTGGAATATAGAATATTTTTTTGTTTTCTTCACTCAATAAGACTCCGTACCATTTCCCAAAAGTTGAGCTCCCTTCTCTCAAGTCAACTGCCACATCCCACACACTTCCACGTGTTACCCTTACAAGCTTTCCTTGGGGATATTTTGCTTGAAAATGCAGACCTCTCAAAACAGCTTTTTTTGATCTTGAATGGTTGTCCTGTACAAACTCCGCATTTAATCCTATTTTATCAAATTCTCTTTTATTGTACGACTCCATAAAAAATCCTCTTTGGTCACCAAAAACAGTAGGCTCAATTATTACTAAACCTTCAATCCCTGTTTTTATTTTCTTAAATTTACTCATAATTTCTCCTCCATGGATAGAACAGAATTTAAAAAACAAGAATTTTATTATCTGCCCTTTCTTGTATTTACTTCTTCCTAAAGGATATAGCCTCCATTATATGGGTACTTTTTATATCAATACTGCCTTCCAGATCTGCTATGGTTCTAGCCACCCTAAGTATCTTGTCAAATGCTCTTGCAGAAAGTCCTAAGTTTTCCCCTGCACTTTTTAAAAGCTCTCCACTTTCCGCATCTAGCTTACAGTACTCCATTATATATTTTTGAGGTATGTTAGAGTTCGTATACATCCCATCGTATCTCCTATTCTGAAGCTCCCTGGCAGCCTCCACTCTATCTTTTATAGCAGAAGAGCTGTCCCCTTTCCCGTACTTCAAAAGTTCTTCCTGTGGTACCCTCCTCATTTCCACATACAAGTCTACTCTATCAAGTATGGGTCCGGATATTTTTTTCACGTAGTTCTTCACTTCACTCTGGGTGCAGGTGCACCTTTTGCTGGAGTGCATTTCGAATAAGTATCCGCATTTACAAGGGTTGCTCGCCAAGACCAGTATGAACTCCGATGGGAAGTCCACCTTATAGTTTGCCTTGCTTATGTTTATTTTACCGTCTTCTAGAGGCTGCCTAAGGGTCTCTAATACTCTTCTGGAAAATTCCCCCACCTCATCTAAAAAAAGCACCCCGTTATGCGCCAGGGAAATCTCCCCAGGTTTCGGGCTTTTACCTCCACCTACAAGGGCTATGTCAGAAGCACTGTGGTGCGGGCTCCTAAAAGGCCTGCTCCTTATAATCGGCAACTCCTCGTCAAGCAGTCCTGCGCTGCTGTATATTTTTGTAGTTTCTATAATCTCTCTCTGGTTCAGCCTCGGCATTATACCGGGAAGTCTTTTTGCGAGCATAGATTTACCAGAACCCGGGCTTCCCATCATAAAGATGTTGTGCCCTCCGGCAGCGGCTATCTCCATCCCCCTTTTGGCAAAACTCTGCCCCTTTACATCTGAAAAATCCGGATAACTTGGCTCGGCATGCGAAAGTTCAGGCTGGTTTTGGCAGCAGATCTTCTTTCCAAAAGTCAAAAATTCGACTGCCTCCGTTAGATTTTTTACTCCTACTATCTCTACCTCATCTACTATACTCGCCTCGCTAAAGTTTTCATATGGTACAAGCACGCCGAGATAACCATGCTCCTTTGCACAAAGAGCTGCATTTATGACTCCTTTAGTCCTTTTTACATCTCCGCTAAGCGACAACTCTCCAATAACAAGATAACTCTCCAGCCTTTTTTTGAATTCTGTGTCACTATTCTCATTAAAAAAGCCAAAAGAGGAAAGCATCCCTATTGCTATTGGCAGATCAAAAGCAGACCCCTCTTTTCTCACCCCTGCCGGTGACAAATTTACAGTTATTCTCCTCGGAAAAACCTCATAACCAGAATTTTTTATCGCAGCCCGTACCCTTTCCTTGCTCTCACTTATTGCAGCATCTGGAAGGCCCACTATATTGAAAATCGGCAGACCATTTGTGGTATCCACCTCTACTTCTATTACGTAAGAATCCACCCCCAAAAAAGTAGCACTCATAATCCTTGAAAGCATAATTTCCCCCTTATCCAAAAATTTGACACTATCTGCCCCCTATAAACTCTGCATAATTATCAATTTTTAGTCAATTCAGTAAATATGATATCAGACTTTCCTCTCCCATATGATCTGACCGTCTTTATATACCTTTCTAACTCGGTGAAAAGGGATACTGTGCACTACTCCGTCATGGTTGGTAATCTCAAATAAAAAATGATCACCGTCTTCCATGCGAAGTTCTTTAAAACCCACTATGACTATATCTTCTATAACCCTGTCATAGTATCCAACCTCAAAATACCCCTCCCCAAACTCCCTGTCCCATTTGATCTTATTGAAAAGTTCTTGAATCGGCATCATACAGATCACCCCCTGAAAAATCTTAGCTAGATTCTTCCGAAAAAATAAATATCCGGCTCACCGGTCCATTTTAAAAATTGCTTCCTTCAGCTCCTCTACGAAAAAGTCTATGTCCTCTTTGTCCAGGAGTGCCCCCAAAGACACTCTCAGCCTCGGTTTCGTAACTGTTGGCTTTCTTATTGCAGGTACTAATATGCCCCTTCTGTACAGCTCTTGGCTTAACTCCAACGCCTTATCGTTGCTGGCACACACTACCGGGATTATCTGGCTCTCGGTCCCCATGGTGTCCATTCCCAAGTTTCTCAAGTGATCCCTAAGGTATGCCGCCAGTCCCAGAAGCTTTTCCCTTCTCCACGACTCGTCCCTGGCTATCTTCATGGCCTCTAAGTTGCCTGCAGCAACTGCAGGCGGTATGGCAGTGGTGTAAATAAGACTTCTTGTCTTGTTTACAAGATATTCTATTATTATTTTAGAAGCACAGATATAGGCGCCCTGCCCCCCGTAAGCCTTCGAAAAAGTTCCCATGTTTATGTCTACTTTTCCCAGCAAACCTTCTAGTTCAGCAAGTCCCATCCCATTTTCCCCCAAAACACCACCTGCGTGGGCCTCGTCTATCATCAGTAGCGCCCCGTGTGCCTCTTTTAGGTCGACTAGCTCTTTTAGTTTGGCCAGGTCTCCATCCATACTGAAAAGGGTGTCGCTAACTATCATGGCCTTCTCGCAGCCTGCTCTATGCTTTATTAGCTTTTTCTTCAAATCTTCCATGTCGTTGTGCTTATACCTTACGAGCTTTGCCCCGCTGAGTGATATCCCATCGTATATGCTGGCGTGATTTAGTTTATCGCAGAATATGACATCATTTTTCCCCATTATACAGCTTATTACACCGAGATTTGCATCGTATCCGCTGTTGAAAAACAGAGCCGCCTCCTGCTTTTTCTCTGTTCTCAAAAGCTCTTCCAGTTCCATGTACACGTCCGCTGTGCCACACACCAACCTGCTGGCACCACTTCCAAAGCCGTACAGGTCCACAGCCCTTTTGACCTCCTCTTTAATCCTCGGGTCGTCCCTCAGCCCAAGATAATTGCTGGATGAAAGGTCTAGGTATTTTTTGCCCTCTATATATATGTATTTCCCCTCTATTCTCTCTATATTCTTTATACTCCTGAAAAGTCCTTTTGACTTCAAATCTTCTAATTCCAGTTTAAAAAAATCCATGTCCTCCCCCTTAGAAAAAATAGAAACCCGTTAAAAGGCAATAAACCCTTAGTCGTCTATACTCTATTTTAACATAAAAAAAGCAGGGTTTCCCCTACTTTTCCCACATTTTTTTTATATTATCAACGAATTTCAAGTCCTCTTCTACGCTTCTACCCCTTACTGTCAGGTATCCGCCCACAAGCATGCCGTTTCCTCCACTCATAAAAGCCATCCCCATGAAGTCCTTTAATATAGTTTCCCTGCCAGCGGCAATCTTTATGATTTTATCCTTGTTTATTATTCTGTATATTGCTATTGTCTTGAGTATCTCGTCAGCAGACAGCTTCTCTCTGTCGCCATGCGGCGTTCCAGGTATAGGGTTCAATATGTTCAGCGGTATGCTATCCACACCAAGTTCCTTAAGAGTAAACGCCATATCTATCCTGTCTTCCCAGCTTTCGCCCATGCCTATTATACCACCACTGCACACATTTACGCCGGCTTTGATAGCATTTTTTATAGTCTCTATCCTATCCTCTACCCTATGAGTAGTAGCTACTATCTTTTCATATGAAACTATCGAAGTCTGCAAGTTGTTGTGTATCCTGGTCAAGCCCACCTCTTTGAGCTCCATTATCTCATCGTAGCTTAAAAGCCCTATCGAAGCACAGAGATCTACTCCCTCTCCGCTTTCCGAGGCTTCTCTTATAAAGTTTTTTATTCTTTCAAACTCTTGCGAGCCCTTTTTTATAGATCTACCGCTGGTAACCACACCAAATTTACCTGCTCCAAACTCTTTGGACATCTTATACTCTCGTTTTAAAGTATCGTCATCTTTCAAGCCGTAACTCTCTATATCAGTGTTGTAGTGTGCGGACTGGGCGCAAAACTTGCAATCCTCTTCACACCTACCTGATTTGGCATTCGTAATGGTGCAAAGAGCTATTTCATTTCCGCAATACTTTTCCCTGACCTCGTTTGCCACAGCTAAGAGCTCCATAAGTCTAGCACCTTTTAACTTTGTAAGTTCGAGGGCTTCGCTCCTGCTTATTTCGCCATCAATATATTTTCTCAAATCCATAAAACACCTCTTAAAATCAATTCTTTACTTTTTTTGTAAATTTTCTATAAAAAATATTTTACTGGATTTGTCAGAATTTGTCAATATTTATTCTACCTTCTCTATCGCAAATAAAGTAAGATCGTCCTGCATCGGGAGGCCCTCTAAGAAATCCTTCAGGTCTCTGTACACCATGTCCAGCATCTTTTCGCAGTTGTTCTTAAGTACCTTGTGCAGCCTTGCGATTCCATAAAATGCCTCGCTACTATTTTGAGCCTCATTTATCCCGTCTGTATAGAGGAATATCTTGTCCCCCTTTTCGAGCTTTAGGGTATGTTGCTGAAAACTCAATAGCTCGGGGAAATCCTTTTTAGAAAACAGTCCCAATACCTGACTTTCATCCCCAAGCTCCACTATCTCTCCGGTTTTCTTCACTAAAATGGCCGGTTCCTGGGCAGCCTTGCAGTAATTTATTACGTCTTTTTCGGCGTCTATTACCATGTAAAATAAGCTTATAAATTTATCTGACGGGAAACTTTCCACCACGAGTTCATTCAGCATCTCCATAAGCTCTGCAGTGTCATGCATGTGCTGTGAATGGGTTACAAGGTACACTTTAAACATTGTTGAAAGAAGTGCTGCTGGTATACCGTGTCCTGATACATCTGCGAAAGCCAAGGCGCAATTATTTTCGTCAAGTTGAATCAGGTCATAGAAATCGCCGCCTATATCTTGGGAAGGCTTGTACTTGACCGAAAATTTATACCCTTTTATCTCCGGAAAACTTTGAGGCATAAGCTTTTTCTGAACTTCAGAAGCCATGCTGAGCTCTTCTTCCAGCTCGTTGTAAAGCCTAGAGAGCATCCTATTTTTCCTTCTAAGCTGGCTCTCCCTTATCTTTAACTCAGCAAACATTCTTTTCTGCTCCCTAGTCCTCCTGCTGTCCTTGTCGGTTTTCTTCAGTACCGCTATTAACTCCTCTTTTTTAAAAGGTTTTGTCAGATAGTCGGAAGCCCCATCCCTTATACAGTTTACCGCCAAGTGCACATCGGTTTCTGTAGTAAGCATTATGGCCGGGATCCCTCTTTCTTTTGGTTTGAATTTTCTTATAAACTCCAAACCGTTAAGCTCCGGCATCTCATAGTCCACCAGAACAATATTTACCTCTTCAGTTGTCGTTAGTGCCTCCAGAGCTTCCACAGGGTCTCCGTAACTGATTGTGTCGAACCCTTCCTCCTCCAGGGTGCTAGATACCAGAACCCTCATAAACTTGGCATCGTCTATCACTGCCACCCTTATTTTTTCCTCTTCCTCTAGGGCGACCAGTTCACTTATATCGTCGTATATATCAAAGTACTTGTCTATATTGAGTCTCTCCAAAAACTTTTTTACTTGAAGCGACTTTATTACCAGCCTTAGTTTTGCTTTTTTACTCATTATTCTTTCTCTAACGTATATGAGCACCCCTATTCCTATGCTGCCTATTTTCTCAACATTGCTCATGTCCAAAATAAAGTAGTTTCTACCATTTTTTAGCTCTTCTTCCACGGATTTCTTTATGCTTATAGCCTCCCTAGCTGTTATATCAGCTGGGATTTTCATTACACTTTTAGCCCTTATATGTTTAAATTCAAGGGAAAGTTTTTCATAGTCGTCTTCCATGAGTCTGCCTACAGAGTTCATCAAAGGAACCAGATTAGAATCTTTTATGTACACGACATCTTCCAATCCATACTTGAATACATCAATCATCCCCATGTTGAGAAGCTTAGCATCGAAGACTATTACTATCGGGATATCTGGATAAGCGCTCCTTATCTTATGTATCTTCTCTTCCTTTTCAAGATCTATGCATTCTGTATCCACATCGCACTGTCCCAATACAATCAGGTTAAAGCTTTCTTCCGCCAGCTTTTCAATTATATCGTCCACCGGTGAAAACGGCTTAACCCTGTACCCTTTTTCCCACAGTTCTGTTTCTACCTTCTCTTTTAGTTCTCCATCTCTCATTATAAAAGCTATTTCTTTCATACGCCCCACCCCAAACTATATTAATAAAGTGAGCAGCACGGCCACTCACTTCCATTATCCAAGTTTTTTGATTATCTTAGCTAAAACTCCATTTATGAATTCGTGAGATTTTTCATCCCCGTATATTTTAGCAAGTTCAACAGCCTCATTGACAACTATTTCATGTCCAACTTCTCCGTCAAGTATCTCGTATACTGCAAACTGAAGCAGCACCTTCTCAACATTTCCTATCCTATCAAAGCTCCAATTCTCCATGTTGTCTTCTATGACCTTCTTTATTTCATCTTTTTTCTTCCCTATGCCAAGAACATAGCTTCTTATGAACTCCTCTTCCGGTTTTTTAAGGACTGTTTCTTCCCTTTCTAAAAAACCATCTAAAACATCCACAGGATTTGCGTCATTTAATTCTGCTTCGAACAGAAGTTTAAAAAGTTCTTCCCTCGCTAGCTTTCTACCCATGATCCACCTTTCTACTCTTCCTTTAATCTTTCTACTATTATAGATTTTAATCTTTTCCATATATCTACATAATTATATCCTATTAAAGTGGATATTACAACTATTAAAGTTTTTGAAAAACCGTATTTTATATATATATACGATATTACGAATCCTATGATAGCCCCAGCCATTTTTCTACGGTTTAAGTACAGGGTTTCCAACATTTCCCCAAGCATTAGTCTTCACTCCTCTCCTGTTCTTGCTCCAAATCGCCTTTCTTAAAGTAATACCCCTCTTTTCTATCCTTTATAAGTTTTTCCACAGATATCTGCACCTTGCCGGTCTCTATCTCTAGGGCTCCCATTACCTTAGACTTTATCTCTTCCTGCATATCTGAGATCATCTCGGAAAGGTTCGGCGTAGATATCACGTCCATTTTTACAAAAATACTCAATTTTTTCTTCTGCAGCCTATTCTTTACTTTGACATGCTTGACTTTTGGATTGTTTTCCACTATGTTTTTTACTAGGTTATTCACTGTATAGGATGATATTCTTATTGTACCGCTTTCTGTATTGACTTCATAACTTTTTTCCTTTTCAAATATTCTAGAAAATTTCTCTATAAAAAGTAGGAGGTACACTACAGATATCCCCCCAAGTATCATTCTGAATACTGGCTCTTCTACGTTTAGGGATAAAATATATTTAGGCAGGATGCTCAAAAATATCCCCCCGATAGATAGTATAAAGATGCCTACCCATGCAATTGCAAAAACTAGATTCCAAACCATATTAATCCCCCCATCAAACAATTTAGAGGCGACAAATCGCCTCTACTACTCTGCTTCTCCAAATTCTTCTTTTACTATATATACATCCTGTACATATATATTAACCTCTACGACTTTCAATCCTGTAAGCTCAGTTATAGCCTTAACTATGTTCTCTTGAACTTTTTCAGCTATCTGAGGTATAGACACTCCATATTTGACCACGATGTAAGCATCGATGCTGCATTCTTTTTCCCCGACCTCTACCTTGACTCCTGAGCTAATATTTTTTTTGCCCAGTATCTTGTTTACCTCGTCTGCTACACCGCCGCTCATTTTGTATACCCCTTCTACCTCCATGGCAGCTTTAGCAGCAACTATTTTCACTACGTCATCAGAAATTTTTATGTTTCCCAATTCAGTCATTTCAGTCCACCCCTTTTATTATTTCTCACAGATTGTTCACCATAATAGCTAATACACAAATTTGACTATTTTTCCTTTTTTTCAAAGTAAGTTTCTATAAAACTTGTATATATTTCTCCTTTTTGAAACTGCTCGTTCTCAAGCACCTTCAAATGGAAAGGTATGGTTGTTTCTACTCCATCTATTTTAAATTCTTCAAGAGCTCTCTTCATCCTTATCATAGCTTCTTCTCTGTCCATACCATGAACTATAAGCTTAGCTATCATCGAATCGTAATACGGAGGTATCTCATACCCCTGGTAAGAATGGGAATCTACCCTTACCCCCATCCCGCCTGCAGGTATATAGGTCTCAAGTGTCCCGGCTGAAGGCAAAAAGTTATTGCTAGTGTCCTCAGCGTTTATCCTACACTCTATAGCATGACCTGATATGACTACGTCCTCCTGTCTTACGTGCAGCTCTCCCCCGGCAGCAGCTATTATCTGCTCCTTTATTACGTCTACCCCTGTGACAGCTTCTGTTACAGTGTGCTCTACCTGTATCCTGGTATTCATCTCCATAAAATAGAAGTTATTGCTTTTATCCACTAAAAATTCCAGTGTCCCGGCAGAATCATATCCTATTGACTTAGCTAGCCTTACTGCTGCTTCTCCCATCTTTTCTCTTACTTCTGAAGGCAGAGTAGCAGAAGGTGCTTCCTCTATCAATTTTTGATGCCTTCTTTGGATTGAACAATCTCTCTCGCCAAGGTGAACCACATTGCCGTGCTTATCTGCTATTATCTGTACCTCTATATGTCTAGGATTTTCAACAAATTTTTCTATATATACATCTGGATTTCCAAAAGCAGCGTTTGCCTCATTTTCAGCTGCTATCATGTTTGTCTCCAGCTCCTTGTCATTTCTAGCTATCCTCATACCCTTTCCGCCTCCACCAGCAGTGGCCTTTATCATTACAGGGTATTTGATCTTCTCGTTTACTATTTTTTTTGCTTCCTCTACGTCCCTTATAACACCGTCTGTTCCAAGGGTAACAGGAACATTGTTAGCGATTGCTGTGGCCTTTGCTGTGGCCTTGTCTCCCATATTTATTATGCACTCAGGGCTAGGTCCTATAAAAGTTATCCCATGGCTTTCACAAATTTTAGCAAAGTTGGCATTTTCAGCCAAGAATCCGTAACCTGGATGAATTGCATCGGCACCGGTAACCTCAGCTGCCGCTATAACGTTTGGTATCTTTAAGTATGATTCGCTGCTTAGTGCAGGACCTACGCACACAGCTTCATCAGCTAGCATAACGTGTAGGCTATCCTTGTCAGCTTCAGAATAGATAGCAACCGTCTCTATGCCAAGTTCTTTTGCAGCCCTTATTATCCTAACCGCAATCTCTCCCCTATTAGCTATAAGTATTTTTTTAAACATCTAAATTTTCCTCCCGTATTAAAGTTCTACCCTTACTACTGGTTTCCCATAATCAGCTATATCGCCGTCTTCTAAGAGTATCTCTACAATTTTTCCTGAAACAGTGCTTTTTATCTCCGTCCTTACACCCACAGTTTCAACATATCCGATGATCTGCTCCTCTTTCACCATATCCCCAGGTAAAACAAGCGGCTTCCCTTCGCTGTTCCTGTTGTAATACTTCCCGATATTTTGGCAGACTATCTCTCTAATTTCAGGAGAACTAGGCTCAACAGAAACCCCAACCTCTTCCACCTCTAATACAGGAACCAGCTTAGGCTTTTTCAAAACAAGTTTGAATTGATCTTTCTCTATGCTGATCTCGGTTAATTGAGTTCCCTTTAAAGTCTCCATAAGTTCCCTTACAGATTTTATATCCATAAATGCCTCCTTAGCTTTTTATTTCACACTATTCTATCACAAAAACCATACCCGCGCAAGTAAAAAAGGGCCTTCTGCAAGCATACACAATGCTCAATTTATAATCATTTCACAAGTATTTTCCCCTCTCCGAGTAGCTTTTCTACATCTACTATAAACTCCGTTGAAGGGGTTATCCAGTACTTTTCGCTGAGTTCCACAACCCTGCGCTTTTCACCATTTTTTATAGCCATATAGGTCTTAGCCCTGCCCCTATGCCTCTGCATAAGTTTTTTTAGTTTTTCCATCTTATGCTTGTTTTCCTCTTCTACCAGTATGTAGACCTTTAAATTTTCCATCTCGCATATCTCCGACAACGGTTTGACGCTTCTAGCTACTACCTTTTTCTCTTCAGAACCGGAAAAACCGTCGATCTGTGTGCCGCCCTCCACTACTATGGCTTCGTTTTCCAGCAGATAATGGAATAGCCTGTTATAGTCTTTTGGAAATACCACCACTGGTATCCTGTTGTAGTAGTCTTCTAATACAAAGGTCGCCATAAGTTCCCCGCTTCTCTTGGTAACGATTTTCTTCAGTTCCCTCACCACTCCGTAAATTCTTACATGGTTTATATTCTCGTTTTTTATGCCGGATATGGAGTCGAATCTGTATACCTTAAATATCTCTTTGTACTTGTCCAAGGGATGTCCGCTAAAGTAAAACCCAAGAAACTCCTTTTCTCCTTTAAGCAGATTTTCCTGGCTAAACTCTTCGACATTTGGAAGGCTGAAGCTGCTTATTTCCGACTTTGCCTCACCGAAAAGGTTCATCTGTTGTATCTCATCTTCCTTCACCTTTTTAGTAGCTACATCCAGCACCTTCTCTATACTTAGAAACTTTTGTTTTCTGTTTCCTGAAAGAGAGTCGAGTGCACCAGAAAAAATCAGCGCCTCTAAAGCTTTCTTATTCATACCGAGTTTTTTTGTCCTCATTACAAATTCCTCGTACCCCTTATACAGACCGTTTTCCGATCTTTCCTGAGCGAGTTTTTCTATTATGCCCTCTCCAAGATTTTTTATCGCAGCCATACCAAATCTTATAGACTTACCGTCTACCACAAATTTAGGGCTGGGAGTATTTATGTCAGGTAACTGCACCTCCACTCCGTTGGCCTTGGCATCCTCTATGTAGACAGCCAGCTTCTCTATATTGTTCCTCTCAGAAGTCATCAGTGCGGCAAAATAACATTGCGGGTAGTGCACCTTAAAGTAGGCTGTCCAGTAGGCAATAAGAGCGTATGCCGCTGAGTGAGATTTGTTAAACCCGTATCCTGCAAACTTGTCTATTAGGTCAAATATCTCCCTTGAAACTTTCTCACTGTAGCCGTTTTTTATGGCACGTTCTATAAATTTATTCCTGTTTTCCTCCATTATATCCACTTTTTTCTTACCCATAGCCCTACGAAGTAGATCGGCCTCCCCGAGGGAGTATCCGGCCATTATGTTAGCTATTTTCATTACCTGCTCTTGGTAGAGTATGACTCCGTAAGTTTCCTCTAAAACATCTTTTAGACTTTCATGTGGGTACTTTGCCTCAGATAGGCCATTTTTTACGTTTACATAGTCGTCTACCATACCACTCCCTAGAGGTCCAGGCCTGTATAGTGCCAGTATGGCTATTATATCCTCGAATCTATCCGGAGAGAGCCTCCTAATGAGTTTTCTTATCCCGATAGACTCCAGCTGGAACACTCCGAAAGTGTCACCCCTTTTTAAAAGTTCGTATACCTCTTTACTGTCCAGGGGCAATTCTGTCAGTTCTATCTTTTCGCCATATTTTTCACCTATGTAATCTATGGTCCTCTGAAGTATAGTCAAGTTTCTCAGCCCAAGAAAATCCATTTTTAGGAGTCCAAGATCTTCTAGCTCCTTCATCTGAAATTGAGTAGATACCACCCCGTTTTTGTTATCTGAATAAAGTGGGACGTCATTCACAAGCGGTTCCTTTGTGATAACCACCCCTGCCGCATGTACAGATGCGTGCCTTATCTTATTTTCAAGCCGTTTAGAGAACTCTATGAGCTCCTGGCTCTCTGGGTCAGACTCGTATATTTTTTTTAGTTCCAGTATCTCATAAAGAGCCATCTCGATACTGTATGCATGTGGTATAAGCTTTGCTATCTTGTCTACTTTTTGAAGTGGAACATCCATAACTCTGCCGACATCCCTTATGGCAGCCCTTGCTTTGAGTGTACCAAAAGTTATTATTTGGGCCACCTTGTCCCTGCCGTACTTCTCAGCTACGTAGTCGATTACCTCCTGCCTTCTTTCCTGGCAGATATCTATATCTATATCCGGCATAGATATCCTCTCTGGATTCAGAAACCTCTCAAAGATAAGGTTGTACTTTACTGGGTCGAGTTCCGTTATCCCCAGGGCATATGCCACTATACTTCCTGCTGCGGATCCCCTTCCAGGTCCTACAGGAATATCATTTCGTTTTGCATAGTCTATAAAATCCCACACAACTACAAAATAGGCTGCATATCCCATCTTGTTTATGACATCTAGTTCGTAGTCCACCCTCTCCCTTATATCCTCATTTATAGGAACTCCATATCTTTTTTCCAGCCCTAAGTCTACCAGCTTCTTCAAATAGCTCTCTATCGACTCCTCCCCTTGCGGTATCTTGTATTCCGGAAACTTGAATACGCCAAACTCTATCTCCAGATTACATTTGGCAGATATCTCCAGAGTGTTTTCAATGGCGCCTTCATACTTACCCAGGTTCCTAAGCATCTGCTCCCTGCTCTTTAAGTAGAGCTGATCAGTATCTATTTTCATCCTATTTTTGTCTTTAAGTTTGGACCCGGTCTGTACGCATATAAGCACGTCCTGAAGCAGGTGATCACCGGGGTACACATAGTGTACGTCGTTTGTAGCCACCATTTTCAAACCATGTTCTTTCGCTAAAGAATAGAGACTGTCATTCAGCTCCATCTGCCCATCTATGCCGTTGTCCTGCACCTCTATATAAAAATCTTCCACTCCAAATATATCTACATATTCCCCTATAGCCTTTTCCAGTTCCTCTTTGTTGTCTTCTACAACCCTTCTAGGTATTTCCCCCTGCATGCATGCCGATAAAGCAATAAGCCCCTCGCTGTGCTCTTTCAAAAGTTCCTTGTCTATCCTGGGTCTATAATAAAATCCCTCCAAATAACCGATAGAAGAAAGCTTAAGCAGATTTTTATACCCCTTCTCATCTTTGGCAAGCAATATTAAATGAAAGTTCCTGCCTTTTTTTTCACTTATAGGGTATTCGCTGATATAGGCTTCCAACCCTATTATCGGTTTTATCCCCTTTTTTATGGCTTTTTGGTAGAAATCTATCACTCCAAACATGTTTCCGTGGTCCGTAATGGCCATGGCTTCCATGCCAAGTTCTTTTGCTCGATCGAGATACTCCTCTATCTTGCCCACACCATCTAGCAGGCTATACTCTGTATGAAGGTGTAAGTGCACAAAATTGTTCTTCATCCCTATCCTCCAAAGCTCCTAAAAAATTTATTCTATAAATACAATTATAGCATTTTTTTATTTTTTTAAAAAATATAGATTTTAAAAAAACAAAAAAATAAGATACCCGGGATCCGGGTATCTTAAACTGCATCTTATAGTCCTGCCGCTTCAGCTAACTCTTCCATCGAGCTCTTTCTTGTAACTCCGATTATAGCTGCACTTATAACTGAACCTACTAAGATAGCAACTACATACATTGGAGCATTGCTAACTAGTGGGATTACGAACAATCCTCCGTGTGGTGCTGGAAGTGTGTTTCCAAATAACATTGCTAAGCCACCCGCTGTTGCAGAACCCAATATGCAAGCCGGGATAACTCTTACAGGGTCTTCGGCAGCGAAAGGAATAGCTCCTTCTGTTATAAAAGATGCACCTAGTATGTAGCAAGTTTTACCTGCTGCTCTCTCTTCTTCAGAGAATTTATTTTTAAAAAAGGTTGTTGCTAAAGCTATTGCTAATGGAGGTACCATCCCCCCAGCCATTACAGCTGCATGCGGTGCATTGTTTCCTGCAGCTATAGCCGCTATACCAAATGTGAAGGCTGCTTTGTTTACAGGTCCTCCCATGTCAACTGCCATCATCCCAGCAAGTACAATTCCTAAAAGTACAAGGTTACCAGTTCCAAGATTGTTTAAAAATCCTGTCAAACCTGAGTTGATTGCAGCTATAGGTCCGATTATAACTTTATACATTAACAATCCTGTTAAGAATGTCCCAAATACAGGGTATAAAAGTACTGGCTTAATTCCTTCAAAGGTTTCCGGTAGTTTTGCACATGCTTTTTTAACCAGTTGAACCATATATCCACCTAAGAATCCACCGATAAGTGCCCCTAAGAATCCGCCGCCGTTATTAGCTGCTATAAGTCCACCTATCATCGCTGGTGCAAATCCAGGTCTGTCAGCTATACTCATTCCAATAAATCCAGCCAATACTGGTATCATTAAGAAGAAGGCGTTTCCTCCACCTATATCCATAAGAAGTTTTGCAAATGGATGGAATTGAGGATCCTCAGGAACAAACGCTTTTATTCCAAACATGAATGAAATTGCAATTAATATTCCTCCACCTACTACGAACGGCAGCATGTTAGATACTCCACTCATAAGGTGTTTGTAGAATCCTGTTCTTTCTCCCGAAGCAGCTTTCTTTACTCCGCCTTTTGCTTCATAAACAGCTGTTTCACTGCTAAGAGCTTTGTTAAGCAAATCTTCCCCTGTTCTGATAGCATCTTTTGTTGATGCGAACAATACTTTTTTACCAGAAAATCTAGTCGTCTCTACACTTTTGTCTGCAGCTATTATAACCGCATCTGCTTCTTTGATGTCCTGATCTGTAAGTGCATTTTTAACTCCAGTAGAACCGTTGGTTTCAACTTTTACTGTTATTCCTGACGCTTTTCCTGCTTTGTTTAGAGCT
>QKCP01000062.1 GCA_003246855.1 Ilyobacter polytropus | reverse complement strand
GGAGCTGGAATATCTGTTGAGAGCGGTATACCATCTTTTAGAGGCAAGGAGGGGCTCTGGGAAAACTATGATCCAAAGATACTCGACTTGTCTTATTTTTACTCCCACCCCAGGAGCTCTTGGATGGTTATAAAGGAGATTTTCTATGATTTCTGGGGAAAAGCCAAGCCAAACCCTGCTCATGAATTTTTGTCTTTTTTGGAAAAGCAGGGCAGCCTAAAAGCCGTAATAACCCAGAATATAGACAACCTCCATCAGGAGGCAGGAAGTAACAATGTGTATGAATTTCACGGCACTCTGAAAAAGATGGTATGCACAGGCTGCGGAGCCCTGTATCCCAGCGAGGAAGTAGAGTTGGAAGAACTTCCGCCGAAGTGCAAAAAATGTCATGGCATATTGAAACCGGACTTTATATTTTTTGGTGAGGGAATCCCTGAATATGCGTATATGAAATCTATGGAGTCGATGGGAAAAACTGACCTAGTCATAATAATAGGGACCACCGGCGAGGTCATGCCAGCAGCAAGCTTGCCTCAGATAGCAAAGCTTAGAGGGGCAAAAATAATAGAGATAAATACAGAAAAATCCAGTTTTACGCATGGCGTTACCGACATATTTTTGCAAGGCAAAGCAGGGGAAGTTTCGGCTGAACTCAAAAGGTTGTTGCTGGAAAAATAGGTCAGCATAAACGTTACATCCACAAAAAACAAAAAAAGAGAGACTTGCGTCTCTCTTAACCTAGTAAAACCATTATAGGGGGCTATAAGGGTTTAGGTTATGGGTAACAGGTTACATCTGAAATTATTATAGCATAAATTTTAATTTTGTATATAAATTTTTTGTGTTCTCCGGACAATTTTTTGGCAAAAATATGATTTTTTAATATTTAAAAAAAGACTATAGTTAATAATATTTTTGAGATGATTTCATTTTTTTAGCACAAAATGTAAAAATTATGTTAAAATTATTTTTTTTTAATCTCGTATACGTTTCGTCCAAAGTGTGTCTAAACAGCATCATAAGTTGAGCTATTGCATATATTTTTAGATTTATAGCCTAACTGTTTTTAAAGAAATTCCAAGTTTTCACTTCTCTGGTTAAAAGAGTGTATTTAACGGTGACATTACTTTTACTAGTATGCTATAATATAATTAAAATATATGAGGGGTGCATAATCATGAAATATAAAGCAGTTATATCTGACTTGGATGGGACACTTTTAAACTCCAAGCATACTGTATCTGATTATACGAAAGAGGTTGTAAGAAATCTTTCTGAAAAAGGAATAAAGTTTTTTATTGCCACTGGAAGGCACTATTTAGACATAGTACATTTAAGGGGAAAAATGAATTTAGATACTTTTTTCATAACTTCAAATGGTGCTAGAGTGCACGATTCAGAAGGCAGGGTAATCCTAAAACATAATATAGATAAAAAAACTGCAGCTGAGATACTCTCCCTAGAGGTGGATGAGAGTATCTTTGTAAATATTTACAAAGATGACAAGTGGTTTATCTCAAAGGAAAATGAGATGCTAAAAGATTTTCATTCTGAATCTGATTTTTTTTACAATCTGATAGATTTTTCTAATATGGGGGACTGCGAACCCATGAAGATATTCTATCTATGCGAAGAGGAGGAGCTACTGATAAGTCTTCATAATAGGTTAGAAGAGAATTTCGGTGACAGGGTAAACATTACGTTTTCAACCCCTAATTGTCTGGAAATAATGAAAAAAGGAGTTTCAAAAGGGGCTACCATCACTGAAATAATGGATATTGAGGGAATTAGTTTAGAAGCAGCTATCGCTTTTGGAGACGGCCTGAACGACTATGAGATGTTGAAGTTAGTTGGAAAAGGGCTCATAATGGGAAACGCCCACACAAAATTAAAAGAAGCTTTGCCGGAAAATGAGGTTATAGGCAGCAATGATGAGCATTCTGTAGCGGAATATATTAAAAATACTTTTTTTGAAAAGTTGATATCTTAAAAAAAATAAGCAAGGCATATATATGCCTTGCTTATTTTTTTCCTAAAAAGTAGCTTGTTGTTATCAAGCAGCACCCTACCGACAGAGTTAGGATATAAAGTCTCATCTTGTTCGACAGCATGCCGTTTGTCTTTTTACTTCCGGTTAGTCTGTGATTGAATAAAAGATCTGCAATGGGTATTAAAAATAATATCATTGCCGTGTAGAGAAGTATATTTTCCATTTTCTCGTCGGTGGCTAAAGCTATGCAGCTGTCAGCTGCAAGTATTAGAAAAAATGTAGCGCTACATTTTTTCAAATACTTCGTTAATTCCATTTTGTATAGCATTTCAACCCCCAAAAAACAAAACTCAAATTTTATCGAGTTTAGGAGACTATACCTCAAAATGTGGATTTTGTCAACCTTTGTTTGAAAAATTAAATCAAAAATTATTTTTAAGTTTTCTAATTTTTATACATTGAAAGTCAACTAAATAAAGAGTTACCAATTTTATTGACAGCTGATGTTAAAGGTGAAGAAATTTGTCTCTGGCTCTTTTTTCTTTTTTTGAAAAAAATTAAAAAAGACCTATTACCAACGATGATTTTTCAAAAAATATGAGTATGTTTATGATGAGTAGTATGACTGTTATTTATGTAAAATGATAGGATATCAGAGTATATTACAACAACTAAAGAAGATAGCAAAGAATATAAAAACAATTCAAAATATAAATGTACCGAAAGCAAAAATATGTGGAACATATGGAAGAGATTAGGCATTTGGAAGATAGCAAGGAAATATATGTACTTCGTAGCCAGACTATAGAAAGAATATTTTCTGATACGAAAAAATTGCACCGAATTAGATACACACAATACAAAAGATTGGCAAAATTTAAAATAGAGCTGTTTCTAAAATTTGCGTGCATAAATCTAAAAAAACAGCAAAATGAAATGCAAAGAGTGACTTTTATTTATTGCTTTCGAAATAATTTTATGCATATTTATCAAAAATAACAGAGAGCAATTAAAAAGCAGAGTCCTGAAGATTCAAGACTCTGCTTTTTTTATATTTAACTGTCTAAAATTAGCTAACTTTAGGTTAAAAATCCAACCTATAACCAACGGCAAGAGTTAAGAGTTG
>QKCP01000011.1 GCA_003246855.1 Ilyobacter polytropus | reverse complement strand
ATTTTCTCTTTCAATTATGCTAAGATGATTGTAACCTTTCATAGAAGACTCCTTTGTAAATGTTTTTGTGGTGACTACATTCTACAGGATTTTCTATGAGAGGTCTTTTTATTTTAAGTGGTGCACTTGTTTTGATAATACACCGTACAAATTGAGTTCTAGATATCGAACAAATTAAAAAAATTATATAAATTTAATAATTCAGCAGTCAATCATGAGACTGCTGAATTATTTTGTTATTTCATTTGTTACACTTTGAAAACAGCATAAGGTTAGAAATGTTCATGTGGCGTTTTTCGCGCACATCTAGTTGTCGCGGAAGAGGTCTACCTTCTTGTAATCGCTTGGGATAAAGAATACTTTTTCAGGGGCATTCCCTTCCTTGAACTCTATAAGTTCCATGGTGGAGCTGAAAGACTGCCCCATCATATTGGTAGTCTGCTTCATGTATACCTGTACCCCGTCTATTTTCCGGATCTCCTCTAGTATCTTAGACATCTCTTGGCTAGCACCGGGCATCTGTGCAATCATGTTTGCAGAGTACCTGGCGTAGATATCATCGTCAATTTTAATGTCGGATGTAGCCCAAATCACAGAGTTTATCGCACCCATACCCAGCTCCATAGTCTGTATGTACTTTGTGCAGTCCCAATTGCCTATTTTTTTCTTTTCCGAAGTTTTTATAACCTTGAAATTAACCTGCATCATGTTGCCCATAAACTCTTGCAACTCTTCCATATCCATGGAATCAGAGCCACCTATATTCTCTGCCATAATCTTGGAGAAATCCAGTGGAATTTCGCTAATAGTCTTTTCCGTATGGTCCACAACGGTTATCAACCCTTTATCCATATCCACTATGATATCTTGCCCCTGATTTTTCACCGCCATTTTTTTAGGGGTGATCCATGATTCAACTATAAAATCCTGGGCTGGCTGTACACTGCCCATCATATTAATTTCACCGACATGGTGCCTCTGCTTCATGTATACGTCAGCAAAGACCCCGCTAAATATTAGTAGAAACAGCATCGATAGCCTAAATAGAAAAAAACTTTTCTCCAATTTTGACACCCCCTATTAAAATTGTTTTTTAAATTTTACCGCTGTCCCGTACGCAAAGAGTTCCGCTGCACTTCCAATCACGCTGGTCGTCATATAACGTACATTTATGACAGCATCTGCCCCTATATTTTCAGCCTCAAGCAGCATCCTTTTAGTCGCCATCTCACGGGCCTTACCCATCATCTCAGTGTACTCTGTGAGCTCTCCTCCTAAAATAAGGCGGACCACTGCAGAGAGGTCTTTTCCTATCCAGATAGCATAAACCGTGTGACCTTGTACCAGACCTAATACTTTAGAAATTTCAGCACCGGGCAGTACTGTGGCGTTTGTAAGCAAGATATCGCTTTCCACTTCGGTTAACTTCTCTTCTACTACCGAGGCCTTGTATTTTTTCTGCTCGAAAGAGATGCTCATCAAAACAACGAGTATCCCCCCTAAAAACAAGAACACTGCTGTTCTAAGCCACATAGGGATAACCGGATCGTCAGCAACAACTACATACCATGGTATCCCAGCGAATATCATCACAAAAAATCCCAGCACAAATGCCAGTGACCCTAGGTACCTTAATATTTTCATAAAATCATCCTCTTTTCATCCATACACTTACGTTAAAGCCTGAAACTCTATGTTGCAAGAAAGTTTAGACTGAAAAACGTGTAGCGCCTTTATTAATATTTTACGCTAGTTTTTTCATCAATCCTTGAAAATGATATTTATATTTGAGTACTAGGAGGATTTAAGGAGAAAAAGTTTAATAAAGTATAAAAGAGCGGATGGTGGTGACTATGTGGGTGTTTAAAAAATTGAAAAATTTTATAATCGGAGAAAAAACCCAAAATACAAAAAATATCGAAAAATGGAAAAACGCCACAATAAATATAATGGCTTACTCGCAACTGGGAGAACCGGATAAGAATATGAAAGGGTATGCCAGCGCTATATTTTTGAAAAATGAAGACAGATACTATCTAATGACTGCCAGGCACACCCTGGTATACGGCGAAGACAACGTCTATCAGATGATTTACAGGATACCAAACTACTCACACAAGGAATTTTTAGACGTGAAATTTACAGGTACCGAATCTATAAAGCTAGAAAAGAAAAATGTGGCTTTATCCGAGGATGCTTACGAAGACTTGGCACTAATATATCTTGGGACAGCTGAGAACGAGTTTTGTAAAAAACTGCTGGAGCTGGGTTATGTACCAGCTGAGCTGGAAGACATAGAAGATGGGCCACACTACGAGGGGGAAGACATATTTATGGTGGGGTACCCAGACCTCATATCAAAGATTGTTGAGTTTCCGGAAGCCAGGGTGAACAAAGCTACCCTTGCTGTGGTGAGCTTTGGGAAAATCGCCATGATAAACGTAGATAATAAAAAATTTTTCGGCGATATAACCGGTTCGGCCGGAAATAGCGGAGGGCCTGCAGTATCTAATGGTAAGATGATAGGGATGGTCAGCACACAGGCTTACGAAACGGTGGAAAGTGTAGAACAGGGAAAAACCTATGGAAAGGTAGTACTGTCTAATAAATACAGCATGGGAATCAGGGCCCCTTTTATAAAATTCATTTGCGGTAAATATGTAAAAAACATGGTGTTACAGTGGGAAAGAATAGCTGGTATTTGACAGGGTTTTTATTTAATGCTATCTTAAAAAGAAAACAGCAAAAGGAGAAACAGATGAGAGATGAGCTTTTGAGAATATATGAAATAATAAAGCTGGCCGAAAAACTCAAGCTGGAAATGAGGCACAGCTGGCTTTCAAATGGCAGGCAGGAAAGCGTGGCAGACCACTCCTGGAGGGTTGCTCTGATGGCCGTATTGGTGGCGCCATATTTAAAAAAGGATTTGGACTTAGAAAAGCTTCTCAAGATGACGATAACCCATGACCTAGTGGAGGCAAAGGCTGGGGATGTGCCGGCTTTCGAGGCTATGGGTGACGCTGAGATAAAAAAACTCAAACATGAAAAAGAGGCCCAGGCTATAGAAGACATAAGGAGTACTCTAGGAGGAGATATAGGAGATGAGCTGTTTTCGCTGTGGGACGAGATGGAGAGCAGGTCTAGCTACGAAGCCAAGGTGGCAAACGCCTTGGATAAGCTGGAAGTGCAGGTACAGCATAACGAGGCTCCTATAGATACCTGGCTTGACATCGAAAAGAAAATGATATACATGATGGACAAGCATGTGGAGTTTGACAACACCATGGCGGCACTAAAAGACATCATATTAGAAGAAGCGGAAGAAAAATTACTAAAAAATGGAATAGACTTAGATACCTTAAAAGCATAGGCCCACAGCACGGGCTTATTTTTTTACTATAAATTAATTTAAATTTCTTTTAAAAAAAAGATATATCATTTTTTTTCAGTAAAATAAAATGAGGTGAGTACCATGGAAATCTTATTCGATATAATTTTTGGGGTATTGGGTGGACTGGGTATATTTATTTACGGCATGCAGGCAATGTCTTCTACACTGCAGGAGATATCTGGCGACAAATTAAGAAAGCTTATAAGCACCATAACCCACAATAGATTTCTTTCGATATTTTTGGGGCTCGTGGTAACTGCCATAATACAGTCTAGTTCAATTACAACCGTTATGGTGGTGGGTTTTGTAAATGCCACCCTAATGACGCTGAAGCAGGCCTTGGGAATAATCCTGGGAGCAAATATAGGGTCAACAGTTACAGGCTGGCTCTTAATTTTGAAGATAGGAAAGTACAGCCTGCTTTTAATAGGGCTTGGAGCTCTGGGGTTTACATTCAGCCGTTCTGAAAGGCGCAGAAAAAGAGCATTTTTAATGATGAGTTTTGGAATGATATTCTTCGGTCTAGAGCTTATGAAAAACGGGATGGATCCGCTTGGGAGTATGCCTAAATTTCTTGAACTTTTCAAAAAATTTGAAGCCACCAATATACATGGAGTTATATTTTCTGCTATTACCGGGGCCGTGTTAACGGCGCTACTGCAGTCATCAGCTGCTACTGTAGGGATAACCATGGCACTGGCAAGCCAGGGACTGATACACTACAAGACAGCTGTGGCCTTGGTACTAGGTGAAAACATAGGCACCACTATAACTGCTTTCCTGGCATCCATAGGAACCTCTTCTAACGCAAAAAAAGCAGCCTATGCCCATATTTTCATTAAGGTAGTTGGCGTATCAATAGTTATCCCATTTTTCACATATTACGTGGAGTTTGTGAGTAAGCTGGTAAGCCTAGATAATATATCCAGGTATATAGCTGTATCGCATACCATATTCAACATGGCAAATGCAATCATATTTCTACCGTTTCTAGGCTACCTCACAAGGTTTTTAGACCTTGTGGTAAAGGATCGAGAAAGCGGGGAAAGCTTAAACCTAGAGTCTAAAATGGTGAGGGCTCCGTTTATAGTTCTGGAAAAGTCCAAAATGCAAATTTTATTAATGGACAAAAAATTCAAATCCAGCCTGGAAAGCTTTAAAAAGCTTATAGCGAGCGATGAACATGATAGAAGTATCGTAGATGGACTGTTTAAAACAGAAAGGGAGTTGGACAGCCTAAAAGACGAGGTAACCAAGACCCTTATGGATTTTTTGGAGTACAACAGCTCTCACAAGCATATATTCGAGATAAGGCAGCAACTCAGCATAAGCGACGTCTATGAGTCTTTTGGAGACTACGGCGCCGGGCTTGCGAAACTTTACCTGAAATTGAAAAACAACAGCCTGGAGCTAAGCATAGTACAAAAAGTTGAGATACAAAAGGTGCATGAACTGGTAATGAGTTCGCTGGAAAAACTATCGGAGCTCATTAAGACTCCCGATCTGGTTAAAATAGAGGAAGCTAAAAAAACGCCTATACAGCTAAACGAAAACCTGATGATGGAGAGAAACCTAAAAGGTAAGCCCCTATCATACGCAATCTATGTTGACATACTAGCAAAGTACAGGAGGATAAACCGCCACATAATATACGTAATGGACCTTTTAGAAGAGGGCGAAAGCATGAAGCAGGTTTTGGAAAGCTAAAGATGATAAAATCGGAGTGCTAATATCGTTATTTTTAGAAAAAAATAAACAAAACTTTTATATAGGGGGAAAACGATGTTCTCAGATATCATAAAAAATGGGGAGTATAAAAACCTCGTAAACGGGAAATGGGTGGAAAGCAGTAGCAAGGAGCTAATAAGTATAAGCTCGCCTGTTGATGGGAGCTTGGTAGGCAAGGTGCAGGCCATGTCAATGGAAGAGGCCGACATAGCTATACACGGTGTAAAAACTTCATATAGGGTATGGGCCGAAAAAAGCATAAGCGAAAGAGCGGCTGTTTTACACAAAACCGCGGATATTTTGGAGGAATACTCCAAGCAGATTGGGAAAATTCTGGCCTGGGAAATTGCCAAGGAGTACGGCAGCGCCGTCACCGAGGTTACCCGGACTGCAGAGTTTATAAGGTTTACTGCTGAACAGGGTAAAAGGATGCAGGGAGAGACCTTGTACGGGGATTCCTTTGATGAAAAGGCAAAGAACAAAATATCCATAGTGACCAGGGAACCTCTCGGCGTGATATTGGCCATAGCTCCATTCAACTATCCGGTTAACCTTTCTGCTTCCAAAATAGCCCCAGCTCTAATGGCCGGGAACGGTGTGCTCTTTAAACCCCCTACACAGGGGGCCATAAGCGCACTTCACTTGATAAGGGCATTCCAGATGGCTGGTGTTCCTGATGGGGTTATAAACACTGTGACCGGCAGGGGGTCAATCATAGGAGATTACCTAATTACCCATAAAGATGTAGACATGATAAACTTCACTGGGAGCACTGAAGTTGGAAAACATATAGCCAAGATAGCAGGTATGATGCCGATAATAATGGAGCTGGGTGGAAAAGACGCCGCCATAGTCTTGGAGGATGTGGACTTAGAGGATACAGCAGAAAATATAGTCAAGGGTGCTTTTTCATATTCTGGGCAGAGGTGTACCGCTGTTAAAAGGGTGCTAGTCATGGACGAAATAGCGGACAGCCTGGTTGGAAAAATAAAAGAGCGCGTGGAAAAGTTGAAGGTTGGAAATCCCATGGACGGAGCAACTATAACGCCCCTCATAGATGATAGGGCTGCCGAGTTCGTACAGGAGCTCATAGATGATGCCATAACCAAGGGCGCGATACTTATCTTAGGAAATAAAAGGGAGAAAAACCTCTTATACCCAACGGTTTTAGATCAGGTCAAAATTGACATGAGAATAGCCTGGGAGGAGCCCTTCGGTCCCGTGCTTCCTGTCATAAGGGTAAAAAGCATCGAAGAAGCCATTAGCATAGCTAACAGGTCTGAATATGGGCTTCAGAGCTCTGTATTTACTAAAAATATTGACAAGGCTTTCTACATTGCCAGAAAATTAGAGGTAGGCACAGTGCAGATAAACAACAAGACCGAGAGAGGGCCTGACCATTTTCCATTTCTTGGAGTTAAGTCCTCAGGAATGGGGACCCAGGGTATAAAGTATAGCATAGAAGCCATGAGCAGACCAAAGGCTATAGTTATAAACTTGAAATAGTGTAATCTTGTGCAGGCAGTTTGGAGGGATCGTTATGGAGAATTATGAGGATAGAGCGCTTAGGGCTTTTATAGGTACTTCTAAGTATGAGTGGTACAAGAGAGCTTTTGCCAAATACGAGAAAGATGGCGAAGAAAAATTTGCGTGGAACTGGTCATGGTGGGCTTTTTTGGCCAATGGTTGGTACCTGATCTACAGGAAAGCTTACTTAGAAGGAATAGCCTATATATTTTTAATGACCATGCTAAATAACGACTTCCCTATTGTGGCACTTATACTAGGAATCGGTTCAGGCGGTGTGCTGCCATATTTTGTATACAGGAGATATAAGTTTTTAAAACTGGATATAGAGGAAAAGGTAAAGGACGAAGATAAAAGGATACAGTTGTTTGAAAAGTTCGGTGGAGTAAATCAATGGGTCATATGGTTTTTTGTGTTTATGCTGACTCTGACGCTGCTCTCCGGGCAGTAATAATCGGTATGGAAAATAGCGGATGCAAAAGTAGCCGCTATTTTTGTTTTGAAAATCTGTATAATGCGGGTAAAATTATAATAATAAGTGTTAACTACGATATTTCCAAGGGGGATACTATATGCGTTTCGGTTTCTTGTATGAAAACTTTACATACAATACAGAATATATGACTATAACTCCGCTTAAGGGGATAGAAGAGGAATTTGAAATATTAAAAGAGGAAACCACACTCCAGGATGGCTGGATATATCCACCAATTGAAAGTGTCGACTACGGGAAAAAACCAGTTCGTAATGTACTCTGGTACAGCCTGCCTTGCTCTCACGAGATAAACTTTAGTTGCAAAGCCAACAAGGAGCTAAAGGAGTTCATAATACTATTTTTCGGGTTTTTAAAGGGGGTAATCTTGAGGCCTGAAAAATGGGGACATTACTACAGGACTCCGTATAGAAGCTTGCTGGTGGGATTCCATGCTCCAAAGGGGACCATAGAAGAACTCTTGGATGCAGCTGTAAATTTTTACAACGAAAACAGAAAAAACGGTGTGCTGACAAAATACTACGCAGCCCTGCATTGGTACCTGTTTTCACAGACATACTATCATGAGTTTGAAAAATTTGACGGGCAGTACAAAGTATTAGACAGCTGCTACAGAATCTGCAAAAAGATTTTTGATATAAATAGTAAAGGTCACTCTGACAGGATGGAGACTTTGTGCGAATATTTCGATATCCCAAAACCATCATTTGCTTCAAAAATACCAAAAATAAGAAATGATTTTTTCCACGAATCACTTTTTGCAGGGGCACCAATTGGGTTCAATCCTAGTCAGGATAATATTTCCATGGAACTCTCCAGGATAAATGAACGTTTGTTTTTACTTATACTGGGGGTAGATAAAAATAAGTTCCCGCATGAGCTGTTAAAATTTAAATATCGCCTCAAAATATAAGATACTGGATTAAATATAGCTAAAAATTTTATTTCTGTCTAAAAAAACATAGTATATAAAAAGTCTTTTTTAGAACAAATAAAAAGTCATGTTTAAAAGGAGAAGTACGAACATTTTTTTTATTAAAAATATAGATAGATACTTTAAAAAATGTATATATGCAAAAGAAAATAGAACAATTTTTTTTGGAAATTGTTCACTACAATGTTGATGTTTTAAATGTTATGATTAATGATATATAAATTATGAGAGAGAGGAGACAGTATGAAAAAGTTTTTCGTACTTTTTGCTATACTAGTTTTTATTTTAGTAGGATGCGGAAAGAAAGAGAGAGGAAAGATAAAAATAGGTATTACACAGATAATAGAACATCCCGCACTAGATGCTGCTAAGGAAGGATTCTTGGAGGCACTTAAAGCAAACGGTTATGAGGAAAGGATGGATGTAGACGTGCAAAATGCGCAGGGAGATTTTGGGACTGCCCAGAATATAGCCAACCTTTTTGTTCAAGACAAAAAAGACATCATACTTGCCATATCCACTCCGAGTTCACAGGCTGTTTTTAATGCCACAAAAGAAATACCAATACTTATAACGGCCGTTACAGATCCAGTTTCTGCAGGGCTTGTTGGGGATAATATCACAGGTACTAGCGATGCCGCCCCAGTAGACAAACAGATGGAAATTATAAAAAAACTTCTTCCAAACGCAAAAAAAGTAGGGATAATCTATAATACGAGCGAACAAAATTCGCAGGTTTTGGTGCAAATGGCTAAGGAAGAAGCTAAAAAACACGATCTAGTGGTTGTTGAAGCCGGGATCACTTCTATAAACGAAATGACGCCTGCATTAGATTCACTTTTACTAAAAGTAGATGTGCTATATACACCAACTGACAACCTTGTGGTTTCAGCTACTCCACTTGTTGTAAAGAAAGCAAACGATATGGATGTGCCGGTTGTAGGCTGCATCAAGGAACAGGTAGAACAAGGGGCGCTTGTAACTGAGACTATTGATTACTACAGGCTGGGGTACCAAACCGGAGAGATGGCCATAAAGGTATTAAACGGGGAGAAACCTTCGTCTATTCCTGTAGAAACCTTGAAAGATACCAGGCTCATAATAAACAAAAAAGCTGCTGAAAAATACGGTATAGATTTGAACTCTAAAGTATTGAAAGAAGCTGAGGTTTTATAGAGTAAAGACGGGAGCGTGATCCCGTCTTTTTTATTTTTTTTATGTATGCTATAATCATATTGAATAGAAAATAAAAGGGTTAATTTTGGAGGAAGCATGAAGAAGATAAGGGTGACCGTCCCCGAGGATATATGGAGGCTCATGAAAAACGATACCGAGGACTTTGGTATAAGCAGCAACAAACTCTGCAACTACATACTTGAAAAACTCAAGTATAAACAAGAGATAAACGTCGAGCAGCTATTAAAAGTACAGGGCAGACCTTTGAAGAAAATAATTCAATTTGATTTAAATATAGGCAACAAAGAGGTTTACTATGATATCTTAAAGGAAAACAGAGTTGATGTGGAGGCTGAATTCTTAAGGGAATTATTCAAGGTATATTCCTCAAAATTTAAGTACATCAGAGAGCTTTTTATATTTGAAGACAGGGTGTCCAAAATCCTAGAAGCCATCAAAAAAGAGAAAAAGCTGAAGATAAAGTATAAAAAAGAAATTTTCACCATAGAACCCTTTTTCATAAAAAGAGATGAACAAGGCGATGAAAATTTTTTATTCTGCTACTGCGATGAGCCTGGGGAGCACAAGAACTACAAGCTAAAGGAGTTAAGCGTGGTTTCCGTACTAGGCGACAACGTGACTAAAAAAAACAGGGAATATATAGAAAGCGTCAGGAAAAATTTCAACCCTTTTCTCGCAAACGGAAATCTTATAAAGGTTCTGCTGACTGAAGAGGGGAAAAGCCTCTTAAAAAGTCTGACAAACTACAGACCGAAACTGGTAAAAAAGGATAAGGACATCTATACATTTGAGGCTTCAAACGAAAACGCAAAGTTATATTTCAGGCAGTTTTTAAAGGAAGCTATAATTTTAGAGCCGGAATGCCTAAAGCGGGATATGAAATCAGAGCTTATGGAAGCTATAAAAAATTATGAACAATAAAAAAACTGTTGTGATTCCAAAACAGTTCAGGCTGTAGACAAAGAAATTTGTCTACAGCTCTTTTTTTTGCCTTAAATTTCTGATAAAATTTAACTGACTAGGAGGCGATTCAATTATGATGGGAGTTAAAAACACTGAAGAAAGAGAAATTTTAAAACGAGTTAGTTTA
>QKCP01000143.1 GCA_003246855.1 Ilyobacter polytropus | reverse complement strand
CACCCGTCCGCCACCGTACTAATGCCCGAAGGCAAATTCCAGTCGACTTGCATGTGTTAAGCATTCTGTCAGCGTTCATCCTGAGCCAGGATCAAACTCTTCATTCAATATATTTTATCCTCTTAACGAGGTATTCACCATAATCTTTAGCGCTTAACTTTCTCTATTTAATTTATAATGTCCTTTTGCCCCCAGAACAAAGCGTTCCTTGAGACGAAATATATGGTATCATACTTCTTTTACTCTGTCAACATCTTTTTTAGTTTTAATTTTTTAATATCACTTTACCCTTAGAGAGTTTAAACTATTTAAAAAATATCCAACATAAAGAGTAGCATTAATCTTTTATTTTTAAGCTCTATAAAATATTTTATACGCTTTATATGTCTCATACACATCAAACTTTGATACGAGCTCAAATGGAGAATGCATAGATAATAGTGCTGGTCCGGCATCAATTGTTAAAATCCCAAAGTGAGCTAAATATTTTGCTACCGTACCTCCACCGCCTTCATCAACTTTTCCCAACATACCTGTTTGCCACTTTATTCCATTTTCATCAAAAACTTTTCTAAGTTCCGCAACATATTCTGCGTCCGCATCATTAGATGTGTATTTACCTCCACTACCTGTATATTTTGTGAGGACTATTCCATACCCTAATTTGGCAGCATTTTGAGGATCATGCACACTCTTAAAAATAGGATCAAACCCAACATTTACATCAGAAGAAAGTGCTTTTGAGTTCCACAAGCATTTCCTTAAAAGATAGTCATTATAACCATCCCCTTTTATCTTGTAAATAATATCAGACATAAAATACTCTAAGTATCTAGATTCCAATCCTGTCGAACCGGTAGAACCTATCTCCTCTTTATCAGCTAAATAGCACACTACCGTTTTTTCTGGGGTATCCACCAATTCCAACAAAGCTATTAGGGAGGTATAACTGCACACCCTGTCATCATGTCCATAACCACCTATTATCCCTCTGTCTATTCCAATATCTTTTGCTTTGTAGGCTGGAACTAACTCCAATTCAGCAGATATGAAATCTTCCTCATCTATGCCGTAGATCTCATTTAATTTTTCAAGCACTGCATACTTAAACAGTTCTTTTACCTTTTCATCTTTTATGCTGCTAGGAATAGAACCAACTAGTATGTTGAGTTCCTCCCCTTTTAATACTTCTCCGGCCTTTCTTTCCCTTTGTACATTTCTGTCCAAGTGTGGAAGTAGATCTGGGATTGTAAATACCGGGTCATTTTCATCTTCCCCTATTTTTATTTTAACAGTTTGCCCACTCTTCAGTACTACCACTCCATGCATGGAAAGAGGTATTGCTGCCCAGTGGTATTTCTTTATTCCTCCGTAATAATGTGTTTTCATTAGTGCATACTCGCTGTCTTCGTATAGAGGCCTTTGTTTTAAATCTAACCTAGGAGAGTCTATGTGTGAAACTATAAAGTTTGCTCCATTTGTTATATCTTCTTTACCTATCACTGCTAAAACTATATTCTTGTTTCTGTTAACATAGTATATTTTATCTCCAACACCGAATGCATCCAATGTATCTGCGTTTTTAAAGCCTTTTTCTTCAGCAAGTTTAACGGCTTCCTCTACAAATTCTCTTTCAGTTTTAGCCAAATCTAAAAACTTCTTATATCCCTCACAAAATTGAAATATCTCTTTTTTTTCTTCTGAACCGACGGATTTCCACCCTATATCTTTTGAATAAAGCATTTCTAATCCCTCCTCTTTTTAATCAGAAAAAGGATGCGCAGGCATCCTTTTCACCTTTATTTATTAAGTCTTTTTTCTAACTCTTTTGCGGCCTCTTCATACCCTGATTTTCCAAGAAGTGCAAACATATTTCTTTTGTAATCTTCTACCCCCGGTTGGTTAAATGGATTTACTCCTAATAGGTAGCCACTTATACCGCATGCCTTTTCGAAAAAGTAGAAAAGGTATCCAAGCTGGTATGGTGTTGCTTCTGGCATTTTTATCTCAAGGTTAGGAACTCCTCCATCTGTATGTGCCAAGATTGTTCCCTCTGCAGCTTTTTTATTTACATAATCCATTGTTTTCCCTGCTATGTAGTTAAGTCCATCTAGATCCGCATCGTCTGCTTCTATCACCATATCCTCTTCAGGTTTTTCTATGCTGATCAAAGTTTCGAAAAGGTTTCTAGTTCCATCTTGTATGAATTGTCCTAAAGAGTGTAAATCAGTTGTGAAGTCAGCCGATGCAGGGTAAAGTCCTTTTCCATCTTTCCCTTCAGACTCTCCGAACAACTGTTTCCACCACTCCGCTATATAGTGAAGTCTTGGTTCATAGTTTATAAGTAATTCTATGGCTTTTCCTTTTCTATTCAAAATATTTCTGATTGCAGCATATTTGTAGCAGTCATTTTCTGCATATGGAGCTTTATAGTCATCCCTTGCTTCTGCAGCCCCCTTCATCAATTCATCTATGTCTATTCCCGCTGCTGCAATTGGAAGCAGACCAACAGCTGTCAGAACAGAAAATCTTCCCCCTACATCGTCAGGCACTACGAAAGTTTCGTATCCTTCACCTGTTGCAAGTTGTTTTAAAGCACCTTTTGACTTATCAGTTGTAGCATATATCCTATCTTTTGCTCCATTCTTACCGTATTTTTCTTCAAGCTTTTTCTTGAAAAATCTAAATGCAATTGCCGGTTCGGTTGTAGTCCCAGATTTTGAGATTACATTAACCGAGAAATCTCTGTCACCTATAAGCTCAAAAAGGTGTGTCATATATGTTCCAGAGATATTTGTACCTAAAAAGTAGATTTCAGGACCCTTTTTTTTATCCTTTGGCATACTGTTATAAAATGAATGTGATAAAAATTCAATTGCAGATTTTGCACCCAAGTATGAGCCACCTATGCCTATAACTACAAGAACTTCAGAATCTGACTTTATTTTTTCTGCTGCCTTTTTTATTCTTGCAAATTCATCTTTGTCATAGTTGATTGGTAGGTCTAACCAACCTAGGAAGTCATTCCCTGCCCCTGTTTTTTCTTCCAGTATTTTAGCCATAGCCATTACTTGATTCTCCATAAAGTCTACTTCATGTTGTGAAATAAACTGGCTTGCCTTTGAGTAGTCAAATGACAATTTTTTCATAAATTGCTCCCCCCATATATTTTATATTTTTATATCAAAGCCCAGGGTGATTTTCCCTTTTTCATATCTCCTTATTACCCCGGTATTACTATCATAATCCAGATCGAGCTTTTCATCGTCTAAATCCAATGCCCTGTCATCCCACTGTTTTCCTGAATCATTCTTTATGTAAGCGGCATATACCCCTATATTCTCTTTTATTTGGTAACTAAGCTTTAAAAAAGCGGTGCTTATGTTATCAGTTTCATCCCCTGATGCTAATTCCAAGGTGTTCTCATATATTCTATAAAGGTATCCCGCCTTCAAAGTTAATTTCGGCAAAAAATTATACTCTATTTTACCCAATATTTCCTGATAAAAATGGTCATTGGTTTCCTCTTTATCGAGATTCAATATATCTGATTCCACAAATAAGGATCCTTTGTCTAGCTGTATATTACCGTAGCTAAAATATGTCTTTACCTTGTTTTTTTCAGTTGAATTTTTAAATAATATCCTGTTATTTATGTATGCTTCATTCGGAGTATCCAGATATTCAAGTCTATACTTTATTTTCCCGGTATCACCGATTTTGTAATCCAGCTCAGTGTAGTAATTATCATATATTGAGGTAATGCTATCCAGCTTTTTTTCATACCCAACCCCTATCAATTTTTTTTCACCGAAAAAACTTTCGAAATTGTAGTACCTATTTGTGTACTCACTTCTTTCTTTGTTTGCATAGGCAAGTACAAAATCCACTTTATCCGTATCTAGATATTTTAAATCCACTTCATAGTCGAAACTATGCTCATTTCCATTTCTTACAACCAAAGTCTCAAAATACCTATAGTCCATGTTTGCAATAATGTTGGTGGTGCCTGCATAATCTGTAAATGATTTGTCCTGAGGTAGTTCTTCCAGCTCATCCAAACTCAGTTCTATGTCGTTTTTTTCAATATATAACCCCAGATTATTTGAAAAAAGACCCACACCGTAAGAGTCAAAATTATCATACCCGTTTTCCGGGCTATAGTTGTCGTATATTATATTGCTAAAGTACGATTTATAAAACCTCTCATAACCTTTTGTGTGAAAATTAAAATTAAGACCATCTAGAATTTTTTTTTCATATTGAGCCTCTAAACTCAACTTGTCATCATCATTCGAATCATCAGAATTATACCCTTTTAAAACTATCTCGTAATTTTTCCTGTAGACACCGGCTTTCAAGGTGTAAAAACCCTCATATTGATCCAGCTCCTTTTCGACCACATCGGTGTCTGAATCAGGAGACTGCCTGTAGCTCACACCGGTATTTATTGATATTTTTATATCATCAATATATTTAACTCTCGAGGGGGTATTTCTGTAAAGATAGCTTTCATCATAATAAAAAAAATTATCACTTCTAAGCTTTTCTTCCAGATCCTTTACCCTATTTTCTATAGATTCCACGGCTTCAGTGTTTTGATCAGTTTTTTTCTGAAGATCCTCTAGCTTCTCCTCATTCTCCCTTATTCTATCCATATAGGTTGCGGAATCGAAGCCAAAGTTATTTAACTCCTTGGAGAATTCATACACAAGGTTTTCTAAAATTAGAAGGTCGGATTGATTTGCTTTCTCCTCGTCCAATTTATTCAAAACTTTAGAAAGATAGTATGTGAACTCATATCTGTTTACCTCAGAGTTCCCTTCAAATAGATCGGAATCTTTTTTTAGTATACCTTTGTATATAAGGTTTTCCACAGCTCTATACGCCCAATGTTCTCTGCTTATATCCTTGTATAAAGATCCATCTTGGTACGAAGCCTCTTCTTGTGAAAAACTTAGTATACTTGCAATAAAAAAAATAAAAATCAGTCTTTTCATATTCTCACCACTATCACTTTTTTTTAAACACAGTAAGAGTATAGCACAATATTATTCACTAATCAATAATGAGACTTTCTTCAGTATGAAATCAAAATATTATTTAAAATTTCTATGTTTTAATCCAGTAACATTCTAGAAAAAATAAAATTTTATGGAATTTTTTTATCCAATTGTAAGACTGTTTAAAATTAGTTGAAAAAAACTTGATTCGATAGTTATTTTTTTCACTTTTGTGAGCTTTTCATCTTTAAAATAAAAAAACTCACCATAAGGTGAGTACATATTTTTTAAAAATGGCTGGGCTGGCTGGATTCGAACCAGCGCATGACGGAGTCAAAGTCCGTTGCCTTACCGCTTGGCGACAGCCCATCTTTCTTTGCCCGAATATATTATCATAAGGCAGATTATTTGTCAATTTTTTTTTAAAATAAAATAAGCCGGCTATCGGCTTATCCTACATTCTAGCTATTCTCCTGCGTACTCTTCGATATCCTCAATCTCTTCGTCTGGTGTATTTCTCAATACTTCCTCATATTTTTCTATAACCGTGTCGGTTACATATTTTCTAAGCTCAGGAGTTATTGGATGTGCTATATCCTTGAATTCACCATTTGGCATTTTTCTAGAAGGCATAGCTACAAACATCCCTTTTTGACCGTCGATAACTTTTAATCCATGAATAACGAAACAATCCTCAAATGTGATGTCCGCATAAGCTTTTAATTTTGCCTCATTCTCATTCTTTACTAACCTCATTCTCACATCTGTTACTTTCACTTTAAGCACCTTCCTTTTCGTTAGTTCTTAGCCTTTAAAAAATTTGTCATATAAACAAAATAATTTTTAAAGTGACTTTTAAGTAGTTTATACAGTTCCATAGACCTATCTTTACTAACTAACATGTAATAGCAACTTCCGCTTCCAGACATAAAAAAAACTTCACCTTGAATCTTGGAGAATTCAGACCTCAAGTTTTGTATTTTTTCGTCTCCTAAAAGCAATGCCTGTTCAAGATGATTCTCTATATTCTCTATTACAAGATTTAAATTATTTTCCTTCAAACCTTTTTGAATTTTTTCTAATTCAGAATTTTTTTTTTCAAACAACTTAGAGAAATCAGAGTAAGCTTTGACTGTGCTCACACCAAAATCTGGCTTAATGAGTATGAGGTCACAATCTAGGTTATTATCTATTATTTCTATTTTTTCACCTATGCCACCTATTCTGGCAGTTTTATTTATCAAAAAAAATGGTATATCCGCACCTATATTTTTTGAAAATTCTATGCATTCTTCCAAAGTTAATGGATTCCCGTGATACTTGTTTAGTTCCCTTAGAAAAAAGGCTCCGTCAGAACTTCCCCCGCCAAGCCCAGCCTGTGAAGGTATCTTTTTAAAGAGTTCCACCGTTATTTCATGCTGATCTATGCCAGTTTTATCGTAAAACTCCATATATATCTTAGATATTATGTTATTTTCGTCCACCGGTATGCCTTTTTCATTTGTCCATATACTAAGCTTACCCCCTTTTCTTCCAAAGTTCAATACTAACTTATCAGAAAGTTTTATAGGAGACATTATCATATCGAGCTCATGATAGCCATTTGGGAGTTTCCCAAGTATATTTAGTCCTATATTTATTTTTGCATTACATTCAACCTCTAATCTCATAGTTCTCCTTATGTACACGGACAATAATATTTTATATTATTTTATATTATTTCCTCTCTTTCTATCTTTATATCCTTAACATCAATTATTTTTACCAGATCTTTTGCCTGATCTTTCCCTACGTTTCCTGTAGGCACTTCCACTACTTCGGCCTTTATAAGTTTTGTAAAATACTCCACCTCAAGTATATCACCTACTTTTATCTCGGTTCCGGCTTTTGCAGGTTTACCATTAACCTTCACTTTTTTACTGTCAATAACCTCTTTAGCTACGGGCCTTCTTTTTATTATTCTCGACACCTTTAAAAATTTGTCTAACCTCATAATATCTCCCCTCGTATTACTGTTTATGTACATTTCTTTCCTTTATTTTTGCTTCATTCCAAAGCTTATCCATCTCATCAAGAGAAGCCTCCTTGACGTTACACTTTTCCTCTATATACCTAAACCTTGTGTCAAATTTCTTATTAGTGTTAATAAGACTATCAACTATATCGATATCCGCTAATCTAGCCACGTTTACAAGTGAGAATATCAGGTCGCCTATTTCCTCCTTAAGCTGTTTTTTATCTCCACTTTTAAAGGCATCCCTAAATTCTTCTAGCTCCTCCTCCATTTTATCTATGGCACCATCTATGTTTTCCCAGTCAAAACCAACTTTTGCGGCTTTCCCTTGAAGCTTCATAGCTTTTGCCAGTGGAGGAAGGTGTGCTGGGATACCGTCTAAAACAGATTTTCTATTTTGGTGCTCCTTTTCCTCAGCTTTTATTCTATCCCAGTTTACAATGACTTCCCCGCTTGTATTAGCCTTGATATCAGCGAAAACGTGAGGGTGCCTTCTAACTAGCTTATCGTTTAATTTCTTTACCACATCTTCTATGCTGAACTCGCCATTTTCGGACATTATCTGAGCTTGGAAAACTACCTGTAGCAGCAGGTCCCCTAACTCCCCCTTCAGTTCTTCTCCCCCGATACCCATAGCTTCAATAGTCTCATATGCTTCCTCTAAAAGGTAGGGTTTTAATGTCTCCAATGTCTGTTCCCTATCCCAAGGGCATCCACCAGGTGCCCTTAATTTTGCCATTATTTCGATTAATTCATCAAATTCTTTCATAAAACACCTCTTGTCCACTATCAATAATAATTTTAATCCTGAAGATACTTGCTTTTAAGTTCCTCTACCCATGAATTATACTCATTTACTTTTTTATTTGAAAGCAAATTTTGTTCAATTTCGCCTTTTACATCCTCAAAAGGTAACTTTTCCTCTTCCTGTTTATCCTCTATGTAAATTATATGAAAGCCGAATACAGTCTCAACTATTTCAGGATAAATTTCTCCTTTTTTCCCACTAAATGCTGCTTTTGAAAATTCCGGTATCATCTGATCCATAGTAAACCACCCAAGTTTGCCTCCATTTTTTGCACTAGGTCCCTCTGAACTTTGTTTTGCCAGTTCATTGAAATTTTGCGGAGTAGCCTTTTCTAATATTTCAATAGCTCGTTTTTTTGCATTATCTTTTTCTTCCTCCGTCATCTCTTCGTTGGTTCTTATCAGTATATGAGATGCCATTACACTTTCCGGGAATACATACTCACTGCTGTGTTCATCATAGTATTCTTTCATTTCATCTTCACTCACAGATACCCTGTCTAATATCTTCTCCTTAACCAAAAGACTTACTAAAAGTCTTTCTTTCACTCTGTCTAGTTGACTCCTGTATTCCTCGTTCTTGTCTACCCCCTCTTTCAAAGCTTCCTGTTTAAGAATTTTTTGAACAATCAATTCCTCTAGTATCTTTTTCTCACCATCTTCTCCAGAGTAATAGGCCTTGTATTCTTCAGGAAGTTCCTCCATTTCACGCCTTATATCTTCCTGGCTTATCTTTTCTTTACCTACAACTTTTACCACATTTTCTTGCCTCTTCAGGTCTCTGGCGCAAGCGGATGTAAGCAGTGCTACTAAAATGACAATCAAGCTAATTTTTTTCATTTAATCTCTCCTTTGTGTAAAAAAATAGGAACTCTTTTATGTCCATGGACAGTAATAATGCATCTTCATTTTGCAGATATCTGGCATCACCACTATTTATAAGATAGGTTATTTTATCAAAATCCACCTTTTCCTTGCCTATCTTTACTAGATACCCATCGTCAGTTTCTTTTAGCTTTTCTATTCCTCCTTGCCTAGACAGTATCTTTATCTCTAAATATTCAAAAAGCTTTGAAACTTCTAAAGGGTATTTACCAAACCTGTCTCTTATTTCATCTTTTAAGGAGCTTAGCTCCTCTAAGCTTTCGACTAGCAATAATTTTTTATAGATAGATATTTTTTCATGTTCCTCTATGTAATTGTTAGGGATATAGCCTGTTGTATTAATGTCTATATACATATCGCCGAGGTCATGCTCCTCGTTTTTAAGTTTTTTGATCTCCTCATCCAGCATCTTTAGGTATAAGTCGTATCCAAAAGTTTCTATGGCTCCGTGCTGTTTTTCTCCAAGTATTTCCCCTGCACCTCTTATCTTCATATCCTCTAAAGATAGCTGAAATCCTGCTCCAATATCCCCGAGAGTTTCGAGGGTCCCCTTTTTCATCTCGCCCTTTTTGCTTGCCTTCCTGCTTTCTGATAATATGAGGTAGCAGTATGCCTTTCTGCTCCCCCTTCCGACTCTTCCCCTCAGCTGATATACCTGTGATAATCCCAGTTTGTCAAAATCCTCTATAAGTATGGTATTGGCATTTTCTATATCTATCCCATTTTCTATAATTGTTGTACTCAGCAATACGTCGGCTTCACGATTTTCAAATTCCCTTATCCTCTTTTTTATCTCCAACGACGGCATCTGGCCGTGCACCTGGGTTACTTTTACATATTTCGGCAAATATTTTTCGAGGTCTCTTAATTTTTGATTCATCCTTTTAACTGAGTTAAATAGATAGAACACCTGACCTTCACGTGAAATCTCATTTAATATGGCGGACTTTATGTCCTTTTTATCACTTGATATAAAACGAGTCTCTATGGGCAACCTGTTACTTGGAGGTGTTTGTATTATAGATATATCCCTTATTCCAAGCAATGCCAAATTTAAGGTCCTTGGGATTGGAGTAGCTGTAAGGGTTAATATATCCACTCCAGATTTCATTTTTTTCAGTTTTTCTTTTGCCTTAACACCAAATTTTTGTTCTTCGTCTATCACTAAAAGACCCAGGTCATTAAACTTTATATCCTCAGACAGTATTCTGTGTGTCCCTATCACCAAGTCAATCGAGCCTGCTGCTAACTTTTTAGATACCTCTTTTTGTTCCTTTTGGGACTTTAGCCTCGAAAGCAGTTCGATTTCTATTGGAAAATTTTTAAACCTCTCTACAAACCTTTCATAATGCTGGTTTGCCAGTACAGTGGTAGGGGCTAATATAGCCACCTGTTTACCGTCCATTACAGCCTTAAAGCTGGCTCTCATGGCCACCTCTGTTTTGCCGTATCCGACATCTCCGCAAACTATCCTGTCCATTACCTTGTTTGACTCCATATCTGCCTTGACATCCATGATGGCTGATGCCTGATCTTTTGTCTCGTCATATGGAAATCCCTCTTCGAACTCCTCTTGCCACACGGTGTCCTTGGAAAATTTAAAACCGTGTGCAGAATTCCTCTTTGCTTGAATCTCTAAGAGCTCTTTTGCAAACTCCATTATATCTTTTCTAAGCCTGTCACGCTTTTTCATGAATCCTTTTCTTCCAAGCTTATATATTTCAGGCACGTTTCCAGGCTCATGAATATATTTCTCCAACTTCGAAAGACCATCAACCGGTACATATAGCTTATCTTCATCGGCATATTTTATAGCCACATAGTCTTTTTCGTCTATTACTTCTATACCTAAAAATATGCCTACACCATGCTGCTCGTGGATTATATAGTCCCCTCTTCTTATCTGGTTTATATTGGTAAACTTTACACCGTCTCTTCTTTTTTCAGCCCTTTTTACCCTTATTCCTTTTAGCTCCCTATCTGTTAATACCAGCTTTTCCCCATACACAAATCCCTCATAATGCGGATCTTTCACTATATTTAATGGATATCCAGAAAATATTTCTCCATATCTTTTACTCTCCTCGGTGAGTATGCTTATACTCTTTTCTTTTGTTAATTTTTTTATAAGCTCATAGTCCCTGTATTGTTCTATCTCATCATTTGAAAATCTTACTGTTTCAATAACAGTAGCTTTCTCATAAATTTTTTCATAGTAACTTCTATAGTAATCCTCATTATCGCGGTTCCTCAATATATGTTCTTCCAGTTTATACTCTAGCAGTTCCTTATTTTCTATATATATATCAAGATTTTTCATCCCCAATTTTGACAGTAGCGTTAATATATCATACCTATTGATACCACCAAGGTTTGAAAATACCTCAATCCTTTCGACTGATGAGATGGACCTCTGGGTTGATGTCTCAAAACATCTCAAATTCTCTAAAAGTTCACCAAAAAATTCTAGTCTTATCGGGTGCTCAAGATTAGGAGGAAATATATCTAGTATATCCCCCCTCATGCTGTACTGACCCATTTCTTCTATGAGATAGCTCTTTTGGAAATTGTTTTTTTCCAAAAACTCCAAAACACTCGCCAAGCTGTACTCATCACCATTTTTAAATTCCAGGTAATCTGCTTCCAAAAAATACTCTTCAAATAAACTCTGCAAGCTGAAAAGCAGTATGCAGTTTCCACCGCCTTGAAGCACATCTAAAAGCTCGAAGTTTTTATTTCTGAACTCCTCTGGACTGTAGTTGAAATTCTCAAGCTTAACTATAGGTAGATCTGAAAAATCCTTTAGCGCAAAATAGTAGTCCTCTATATTTTTATTTGAAGAGCAAATGTACATTTGCTTTTTATTATTGTTTATAAGAAAAAATGGTACTGCTCCTCTATAGAGTTCGCCATCTTTGAGATGAAAATCTGAAAACATTTTTTTCTCCTTTTATATAAAATAACGCAAATTAATTATACTTTATTTTCAACCAAGAAACAAATACTCATATTATATGTATATGGTCAATAATAAAATAGTTGCACTCAATCTAAAATATAACTTTTTTATGTTATCTGACTTAAAAAATCAACGGCTCTGTTTCGCTTATTCTGATCTGAACGCATCTCTTTATGAGATATTTTATCTGTACACGTTCTTATTAACAATAAGAATCGCTATATAGGTTCAAGTAATATTTAAAGGGAAATGCCAATAATTCACTTCCTAGCCTGTTATGAAGTTTAAGTAAATTATTGAATTGATTTAAAATACTGGAGAGAGAAAATCTTTGTTTTTATAAAGAATTGCATCAATTAACTCAAATATAAAATATATTGAACACGGAGCTTATCAAAGGGAAGCAAATAGTTTTAGAGAGTTAATAAAAAGAAATACATAATGGAGCATTGCTTAAAGAGTTGAAATAATTTGTATTATCCATGAAAACTCATAACTTAAAATTTAAGTTTTTTTCTGTGCAATTCATGATTTCAAGCTCTTTGAAACTCTACGAGCAAAATATTTTTTCTTTAAAAAGTATAAACATTTTTTTTATTAATGACAATGTACACATCTAACTCTTGTTTTATGTGACCTCCCAACTTTTATACATTCAAAATACTGATATACTCCTGAGCTAGTTTTTAATTTTATAATAAAATCCACTATAAAATTATGCGTACCTCTGCTAACAAAACTAAATTCTTATATTGTGCATATCTTTACGAGAAGTTTTCAACAAAATATTCCCATCTATGTACACATATAAAAGAGAGTTTTCTCTGCATTTAAAAGAAATATGAAATCTGATTTATTTTTGTCCGTGTACACATTTTTAGCCTAAATTTAAAAGGACCTTGCGGTCCTTTACTTGTTAATTTGAGCTATTAGAAGAGCTATATCATTTCCTGTAACTCCAGATATTCTGCTTGCTTCACCTATAGACATCGGCCTGACATTGAATAGTCCGTCCTTTGCTATATTTGAGAGGCCTTTAACCGTGTCATAGTCGAAATTTTCCGGTATTTTTAGGCTTTCCAACTTTTTAAATTTTTCTATCTGAGCCTTTTCCCTATCTATAAATACATCATATTTTATCTCTATCTCTATCTGTTGCTTTACTAAATCTGGGTACGGCTTTATACCGCAAAAATACCTGAGGTCATCATAAGTTACACCTTTTCTTTGAAGTAGCTCATTCGCCCTTATAGGTTTCCTCAAAGGCTCAAACCCCATCCCTTCTAGCATCAAGTTTACCTCTTCGTCTGGCCTGATTACTTCCTCTTTTAGCCTATATATCTCATGCTCTATTGTGTTCTTTATTTTCTTTAGGTAGTCTAACCTTTCTTTTGAAACTATCCCTATTTCTTCGGCTTTTTCCAGCAACCTTAAAAAAGCATTATCCTGCCTAAGGGTCAGTCTATACTCCGCTCTAGAAGGCAGTACCCTGTATGGTTCAGGCGTCTTTTTATGTATGAGATCGTCAACTAAAACTCCAAGATAGGCTTCACTCCTGTCTACTATGATCGGTTCCATACACATTAATTTTCTAGCTGCATTCACTCCAGCAAGAAAACCTTGTGCAGCAGCTTCTTCATACCCTGATGTACCATTTATCTGCCCTGCAAAATAAAGATTTTTAACTTTCTTACTTTCTAAGCTTGGAAAAAGCTGATATGCAGGCGCATAATCGTACTCTACGGCATACCCATATCTCATTATCTTCGCATCCTCTAAGCCAGCTATAGTCCTCATCATCTTCTCTTGCGCAAAAGGCGGCATAGCTGTTGTTAATCCGTTTACATAGAGCTCATTGCTCTCAGTGCTCTCCTGCTCTAAAAAGATCTGGTGATCTGTCTTTTCTGGAAAATTCAGGACCTTCCTATCCAATGAAGGGCAGTGTCTAGGTCCATGTGTTTCTATTATTCCGGTAACTATCGGAGAATACTTGAGGAGTTCTTTTGCAACTTCAACTGTATTTGGAGTTGTAAAAGTAAGCCAAGTCGGCAAATTTTTATTTCTATTCTTATCGGTAAACATAGAGAAGTATTTAGGAGTGTCCAAACCTTTTAATTCCTGCATTTTTGAGAAATCTACGGTTCTCTTGTCCACCCTTGGAGGAGTTGCTGTTTGGTATCTTTCAAGCTCTATTCCGTTCTCTAGAAGGCTTTCTGAAAGTTTTTCCGAAGACATCTCCCCCTGTCTACCTGCTTCGTATTTTACATCTCCTACAACTACCCTTCCCTTTAGAAATGTTCCTGTTGCCAGCACTACAGCTTTTGCACTGTATTCTATCCCCATTGATGACCTTAATCCTATTACACTTTTCCCATCCACAATTAGTTCATCAACTGTTTCCTGTATTAAATCTAGGTTATCCGTATTTTCGAGTATTTCCTTCATCTTTACCCTGTACCAATACTTGTCCGCCTGTCCCCTTGTAACCCTTGCAGCTATACCCTTAGTCTCATTTAATGTCTTGAGCTGAAGGTTGTATTTATCCGTATGCCTGCCTATTTCACCACCTAGTACATCCACCTCAGTTACTAGGTGGCTTTTTCCTGGTCCGCCTATAGCAGGGTTACAGCTCATCATTGCCACGTTGTCCAAATAAATGGTAAACATTGCAGTTTTCATACCAAGCCTTGCTGATGCAAGTGCAGCCTCGCAGCCAGCATGCCCTGCACCGACAACTATAACATCAAAATTTTTGTTTCTAACCATAGCAAACTCCCCTAAACAAATTTTATTATTGTCTATATACACATTATACATATTAAAAACCGCAGATTACTCTGCGGCATCTTTAAATTATTTACCAACACAAAAATTACTGAATATATGATCCAATAAGTCTTCAGATGATATCTCACCTGTAACCTCTGAAAGTGAATCTAAAGCCTCTTTTAGATCTACAGCTATCAAATCCATCGGAAGGCCTATTTCCAATGTTTCAAATATATTATCAATGCTGTCCTTTGTTTTTTCAAGAGCAGTCTTATGCCTTACATTTGTTATGACTAAATTCTGTGAACTATCCTCTACCTGTCCGCTCACGATAAAGCTGTATATCATGTCTTCCATATTCTGGATTCCCATATTTTCTCTTGCAGATATTCCTATCCAGGTGTCTATTTCAGGCAGTTTTGACGTATCGGCCACCCTTTTAAGATCCGATTTATTGAGAATACCTATTATATGTTTCCCTTTTATCTCGTTGTAAATACTGAAATCATCCTCTTGGATTTCTTCCGAGCCATCTACAACAAAAAGTATTAGGTCGGCTTTCTTTATCTGCTGTATAGATCTCTCAACACCTATATTTTCAACTATATCATCCGTTTTTCTTATACCAGCTGTATCTACTAATACGAGAGGTATGCCGTTTATATTTATAACTTCCTCTATTACATCCCTGGTTGTGCCGGCTATATGTGTTACTATGGCCCTCTCTTCTCTTAAAAGCGAGTTTAAAAGGCTAGATTTTCCAACATTAGGCTTCCCTAATATAGCTGTTTTCACACCCTCTTTTATCATCTTCCCTTTATCATAGGATGCAATCAATTCGTTTGCAGATCTATAAACTTCTTTGAGATTATCTACCAAATTTTCTGGAAGTGGATCATCTATTCCCTCTTCGGGATAATCTAGAACTACATTTACATGTGCTGCAACATCAAGTAATAAGCCTTTAAACCTTTTGATTTGCTCTCTAAGGTCTCCCCTAAGCTGATCCAAGGATATTGATATTCCTTTTTCAGTCTTTGAGTGTATGATATCCATAACTGCTTCTGCCTGTGTAAGGTCTATTCTACCGTTTATAAAGGCGCGTCTAGTAAATTCACCTTGCTCAGCATACCTGGCTCCATTTCTTAAAACCAGTTCCAATACTTTTTCTGTTATAAGGTAGCCACCATGGCAGTTTATTTCAACGATATCCTCTTTGGTGTATGTTTTGGGACCCTTCATAATATTAACTAAAACTTCATCAACTACACTCCCAAACTCATCAAAAAGATTTCCGTAGTTTACGGAAAAATTTTTTAGTTCGCCTACCTCCTTGCCACTGGCAGGCTTAAAAATTTTTGAGAGTATGGAAATGGCTTCGTCTCCTGAAATTCTAACTATACCAATCCCGCCTTCTCCCCTAGGAGTAGAAATGGCCGCAATAGTGTCAAACATCTTTATCTACCTTACCTTTTTTTTTATGACTATATATCTTTTAGGATCCTTGCCTTCACTATAGGTATCAAGTTCCTCATATTTACTTACAATCTCATGTATTATCTTTCTCTCTCTAGGCGGCATAGCATTTAATTTAACAGTTTTATTTGTCTTTATTACTCTCTCTGCCATTTTTCTAGCAAGATCTCTTAAGGTGTTCGCCCTTTTTTCTTTGAATCCTTCTACGTCAACTTCTACCTTGCACCCTTTTATAAGGCTATTTAATAGGTACTCAAAACTGTTTAGAGTCTTCCCTTTTTTTCCTATTATGATGCCATTGTCTGGTCCGTATAAGTTTATCGATACAAAGTGTTCGTTTGCTTTTACAACCTCTACATCTAAATCAAGGTTCATCATATCTAAAAGCTCTTTCGCTAAATTCATTACCTTTTTTTCACTTTTATTTTCTTCAAAATAAGTTACTTCGTACAAATTTTTTGTGCTAAAAAGACCTAGTATCGATTTCCCTGGAACTAATACTTGGGCATCAAATTTATAGCCCTCTTCAGGCAAAGATTTTTGAGTTTTTAATATATCAATAGCTTCTTTTTCACTTTTTGCTTTAATTTGGACAACTTCCTTCACTATGCTTTTTCCCCCTTACTCATAATGAAATACTGTTGAATTACACTAATTAAACTTGATGTTAACCAATAAATTTGAAGTCCTGAAGGCATTTTATAAGAAATCATAACCATCATGATAGGAAACGTGTACATCATAACTTTTGCTTGTTGTCCGCCTGCACCAGTTCCACTCATAAGTTTTTGCTGTGCATAAGCCACCACACCATTTAAAACTGGAAGTATGAATCTAGGATCTGGGGTATTTAAAGCTAACCCCAAGAAAGTGGCATCTATAGGTATTACTCCGCCTTCAGCAGGTGTTTTCCTAAGTGCTGCAAAAAGACCCCATAATACAGGAAGCTGAACCAAAATAGGTAAACATCCGCTTAATGGGTTTACTTTATGTTGTTGATAAAGCTCCATTGTTTTTTGATTTAATACTTGTGGGTCGTTTCCGTATTTTTCTTTTATTTTTTCTATTTCAGGCTGAATTTTTTTCATCGATTTCATCGACTTATCTTGCTTAAGAGTTAATGGTAGAAGGATTAATTTTATGAGTACTGTTACTCCAATAATGGCCAAACCATAATTCCCTAAAACTTCATATAAAAATTTAATTGCCTGTTCCAATAAGTTAGCAATTGGTGCTATAAGATTTCCCACAATTTTCCTCCTTGAGATTTATATTTTAAGGGACTGGGTCATAACCACCTTTGTTAAAAGGATGACACCTTAATAATCTTTTTATAGATAATGCCCCTCCTTTGATTATACCATGTTTTTTTAATGCTGTAATCGCGTAGTTTGAGCAAGTGGGATAAAATCTGCATCTCGGACCTAAAATAGGAGAAATTAATTTTTGATATGTTCTTATAAAAAAAATTAGGATATTTTTCATAATACCCCTGCCTTTTTTAAAATTTTGCGACAATCTTTTTCTATATCAGCGTATTTTAATGTTTTAAATTTTTGACCAGCAGTTCTTTTAGCTATAAAAACATAATCATACCCTTTTTTTAGATTAGCATCATTTAGCCTAAAAAATTCTCTAAAAAGTCTTTTTAATTTTGCTCTACACACTGCATTTCCAGTTTTTTTACTAGCTACAACACCTAACCGGTTATATTCTAAATTATTTTTATTTATATATATAAGTGCATAGTATCCGAAAAATTTGTCACCTTTGTTATATATTTCTTGATATTGAATGTTTTTTTTGAGTTTATGCATTTATACACCTTCTAGATTACTTTTAAAAACCCGGTGAGGATTTACACCGGGTTTTATGCTGATAATTCTTTTCTACCTTTTGCTCTTCTTCTTTTTAGTACTTGTCTTCCATTTTTAGTCTTCATTCTGCTTCTGAATCCGTGATCCTTTTTTTTCTTTCTGTTATTCGGTTGAAAAGTTCTTTTACTCATATCTATATTCCCTCCTAAAGTTAACTTTTTTTACTATATTTTCAGATAATTATTGTATTAAAAATCTCCATATTTGTCAAGTAAATTTACTTAAATTTATTTAAAGTTGAAAATTTAATAAATTTATAAAGAGAGTTGTTTTTGTTTGTTGTCATATGTAGTGATTCAGTTGTGTGATTTTAATTTTGATGAATGCTTTAGTTTATAAGTAATTGAAAAGAGTTAGATAGAATAAAAATATTATTGTATGTGTACATAAAACCTTTTAGCTTATTTTCTTAGGTTTTTCTACTATTTTAGAAAAAATACATTTGAAGTTCTTTAAGAAATATAAGGGGTTATCCGTTTTTACAATATTAATGTTCATATACATATTTATTTCTCTTTTATTTTATTAGTTTTCTATGAAAACCTATATTATATCTCTAATAAAAACAAGGAGCTTATGTATATTTTTTTTATTAATGTCTATGTACAATTTAAAGAGACTATGTTTTTCAGGAGTTGTATAGTTTTTATAGGTTATTGAGTCAAGATAATCTGTTTAAATCAAAGCAATATACAAATACTGATTTATTAATGACTGTATACACATAAAGAAAGTAGTTCTTTTGGAGTTGTAGTCACTTAATAGATTTATAATTTCGATAAATTCATGGTAGAAAATACAGTAAAAATAAGCTTTATTTCTATAAAGTGATGTATTTAGGGAATATTATTGATAATGTACATAAAAAAAACTCTCTTTTTCTAGTGTTTTGGGGATGTTTGTTTTTTAGTTACAGCTTGGTAAATTACGCTTAGCACCAAAAATCTTAAGTTTATCATATCAGAAAAAAAAATTATTAGATATTATTGCCCGTATACATATTATTGCTTTATGTTTTAAGGAAAAAAATCAGATTTTTAGATAAAGCATTCGATGGATTAAATCAGTTTTATTCAAGCAAAAGTAGTATTTAAATGCAATTAAAGTTCCAAAGAAAATAATTATTGCCTAACTATATTTTAAAAAGTTGTAAGCTTCTCTATAAGGATTTCAATGATTAAAGTTGCTGTAAGCTTTTTAAAACGAGAAGATTTAGAGATAATTGAAATTATAGCATTGGATATTATTATTGATAATGTACATATAAAAATAGTATATTTTTTCAAATTTTCAAGAATATTCTAAATGATTACTGGTTTAAGTTGCGATCAGTATGTAAATTATTTAATTTATGTACTTTGTTTATTTGGTTAAAAAAGCTTTGTTATACCTTCCAGAAGATCAGTCAAAGTATAAAAGAAAGCATATACATAAAAACTCTTTAAAACTAATTTTTTAAATGGTAACATAAAAACCTTTTAAACTTTTATCTTAATTTCGTAAAATATGCATTAAGATTTTAGCGATAGTGTGTTTCGTATTTTTAGTAGAATCAATTATGTTATAGTTGTAATCCTCATAAAAAGGTCTTAGACATGCCAAAACCTTATGTAACTTTGGAGAAATAAATCAGCTATCAAACAAAATATTATTGATGATGTACATATAATAAGGCTTAATTTTCTGACTAAAGTAAAACTGGCGAATATTTTAGTTTTATATTTATTTAATGTTGCTATGACTTGAAGAAAATAAAATTTTTGCTTGCTGGTTAAATTAGATGTAATCATAAAGCATATATTCGGGCTAAATTTTATATTTGAGAGATTATATGAAGTATATGAAAAAAAACACGCTTGTGTTGGTGGAAACATTATTCCAATTATATATTTTCTGGCTAATGAAGAGTTCTCCAAGGATGTATATAAAAATTATTAAAAAAAATATTAATGACTGTGTACATATGCATGCTTTATTTCTTGACTTTATGCATGGAATGCTGGAATTAAAATATATTTTTTGATTTTTTATTATTGTTAATATACAAAAAAGATGTTATTATCTATAATTGAGTTCAAAAAAATTTGGAGGAGAAAATGGCAGAAGAATTTGAAAAGTTTGATGAGTTCAATGTAGTGAAAACCGGGTCTCTATTGCAAGATATAGGAAGAATGGAGATGGAACAGAATGAAGTTCCAGAAATAGAGATTAAGGAAATGATAATCAAGGAAACTGGAAACTTCCTTAATTTAAAGGAAAACATAATAAATATTCCGATAGAGATGATAGTTTTCCCTTTCTTTACACCTCAGAAACAAAACAAACGTATCAACTTCAAATACTCCTTTGAGGATCTAGGCGTTACAATGTACTGTACCCTTGTGACAAAGGATAATAGTGATCAGGTATACCAACCGTCTATTTTTGAAGAAAAAATATATACTTACCTTATATCGATGTATGAGCTCAAGAAGGAAACAAACGATACTGATGAGTACATAGAGTTTGAAATATCTGATTTTATAGTTAATTTTCTTGAGAATAAGATGAATAGAAACTACTACTCCAAAGTTGAACAAGCATTGAAAAACCTTAAAAATACGGAATATCAATTTGTTATATCTAACCATACCAAATTCGGTAAGTACAAATTCGAGGACGAAGAGTTCAAACTTTTGACATATCAAAAATTAAAAAAGGGAAAAAAGGTTTATTACCGGGTAACCCTGAATAGGAACATACGTAATAAAATTAAGGATAAAAGGTATATAAAATACAATTCTAAAAACTACTTGGAGATATTGGAAAAAGACGTGGTTGCTTCTAGAATATACAGATATATCAGCAAGATAAGGTTTAATAAGATGGAGGATGAGGTGAACGCTAGGACACTTGCAGCTGTCATTCCACTTAAAACCGAGCAAATAGTTACAAGGGACACCAAGGACGGCGTTAGAACATACGAACTGAGTAGGCTAAAGCAGGTTGTGAAGAGGATAGAAAAAGCCTACAAAGTGCTATACGACTTAGGTTATTTAGAAAAATACAAGACTCTCTATAAAAAAGAGGAAGACAATTACTACATGCAATATAAATTTAATCCTGAAAAGGATGGAGAATGCCATATTTCCACTTATATAGATAAGTCGAACAAGCAGGTAGAATACAAGTGGGACAAGGTGAATGAGAAAAAGAAGCAGAGCAAGGCGACGTTGAACACCAGCGATATAATTGATGCTGAGATAGTAGATGATTCCAAGGTATCAAAGGAATTTTCTGAAGAGGTACAGTCTAGGATAAAAAGAGCTAAAAAGAACATTTATGTGTCAGGGGCTTGGAATAAAAGAACTGACAACAAGATAAAGAGAACCATAGGAGAACATGGCGAAGAGTTTGCAGTGGAGGTTCTTAACAGGATTTACAAAAAACTCAATACACCTGTTAAAACCACCCTTGTTCAGTACATAAACGGAGTAATAAGAAATATGAAGTCCGAGGAAAAGCTGCACAAGAAAAAATACAGTAAAAGTAACCTGACACTTTTCGGCCATCCTAAAACAAATGCAGTGTTTAAGAAGAAGGAAAAGCCGGCTACTAATTTAAAGCTCAACAAGCCTACAATAAAGTCTATAAAGGACATAATAGAGGAAGCCAACTTAAGTGAGGACATAATGGTTACATTTGAAGGATTAGATGACTTTGAGAAGCTTAAAATAGAGGAAAAGGCGCTAAAATTGTGCTCGAAGAAAGAGCAGATAGAGGTAAACTTTCTATTAACCTTAAAACAGAAATCAAAGGGTATATACATGAATACAATAAGAAGATATATAGCTGAGGTTTTAGCTGAAAGATAGGCATACGCCTATCTTTTCGTTTATATACAAGGAAGAGTAAGCAGTTTAAAATATGTACATAGACAATAATAAAATATAAATTTAATAACTCTTCCGGCAGAGAAACAAAGTGTAGAGCATTGAATTGGGTTAAATCCGATGATAAAAGACCTCTGCTTTAATCAAGAAATACACGAATGGTATTGACTATAAAATATCAGAAAAGATATATAGAACATATGGTTACACGTAAGGAAAAAATTGAGTTTCATATGGAATAAAGAAGCAAATATTTCTTTAACTAGTTATTGTAAATTAGATTAAATGTTTTCTCTAGCGTAGTTCATGTAAAAAAATTCTGTTGAACTTCCAGACAAAAAATTTTTGACAAAGAAATTCGTGAAGATTAACTTTAATCTATGATAAGAAATATAGGTATGGGATCTGATAATTTAAATTGAGTTCAGGTTACCGGATTATGCGAGAAAAATATGTACATAGACAATAATAATTTAATCTGCTGTTTTATCATCTTGTCAGTTATATAAACTGTAACAAAGTCTGATACGACAAGGCTAAAATAGTTTAAATTGCTAAATTGTAAAATTTATGGTATCATTTATATGTTTAATACTTTATTTGAGAGGTAGATAGAATGCAGCAAGTGAAGATTCAGACTGAATTTATAAAATTAGACCAATTTTTGAAGTGGATAGATATTGTTAGTAGCGGTGTAGAAGCTAAATTTATAATATCTGATGGTGCTGTAAAGGTGAACGGTGAAGTTGAGACAAGAAGGGGAAGAAAACTTTATCCTGGAGATACAGTGGAGGTTTCTGGAAAGAAGTTTCAAGTTACTGATTAACGGGGTGGTAGCTTGCATATTTTAGATATAAATTATTTGAATTTCAGAAATTTAAAGGATTCTAAATTGAGTTTCGATAAGAAATTCAATTTATTTTTGGGTAAAAACGGTCAGGGCAAGACCAGCATACTGGAGGCTATTTATTTTACTGCAACGGGAAAAAGTTTTAGGACTAAAAAGCAGGAAGAAGTTATAAGTCACGGTAAAAGCGCTCTGGGAACTTTTTTAAATTTTGAGGATAGGATCTCAGATAAAAATCTTTCGGTTAGGGTGGAGGAAAAGTCAAAATCTTATCTTTATAATAAAAAAAAGGTGAGATATGACGAATTTTTCGGAAAACTAAATGTGATATCTTTCATCCCCGAAGACATAGAGCTTATAATGGGTGCTCCTAGTATTAGGAGATCTTTTTTTGACTATGAAATTTCCCAGGCTAGTTATGGATATTATGAGGATCTCAAGAGATTTTCAAAAATTTTAAAGGTCAGGAATAAATGCCTTAAAGAAGGAAAGGGAGATACTCCTGTTTTCGAAATATACAATAAGGAGTTTTTAACCAGCTCTGCTAAGATACTTTATAGGAGACTTGATTATGTAAAAAAGCTCTCTATACTTTTGAGTTTAAATTATAGAAAACTTTTCGATTCAGAAAGTGAGCTAATCTTAAAGTACAAGTCCTTTATCGGTGACTTAAGGAAAGAAAGTGAATCAGAGATATTGGCTAAGATAGAGGAAAAATACCAGAAGGTAAGGTCTAGAGAAAAGCGTTATGGCTACTCCCTAATCGGACCGCAAAGGGATGATTTTATATTTTTATTGAGAGGGAAGGATACCAGGTCATATTCGTCCCAAGGGGAGAAAAAATCTGTAATATTTGCATTGAAGCTTTCTGAGATAGACATGATAATAAGGGAGAGGAGAGAGACTCCTGTATTTTTAATAGATGATATCTCTTCGTATTTTGATAGTATAAGAAAAGACAGCATAATAAAATATTTTGAGAAAAGAGAGATACAGGTTTTTATAACTTCAACAAGCGAATTGAGTATATCATCAAAAAATTTTTATGTTGATGAAGGTGAAGTGAAATGATGGTGGAGCCTAAGGAATTAAAAGAGATGGTTGAACTTGCTATTTCTAAGAGTCGGAGGCTAAAAGAGGGCATACTGAGAGCAAAATGGAGAGAAATAGCAGGTGAACTTTCGAAAAAAAGTGAAGTGCTCTATATAAAAAATGGAATTTTATATGTTATGGCCGAAAATTCTATGTGGATACAACAGCTAAACTTCAAGAAGATGGAGCTTTTAAAAAGATGTAATGAGGTTTTGGGAGATAGATACATTGTGGACATGTTTTTCAGGGCTGGAAAAGTTAAGTTAGAAAATCACTTCTTGACTAGCAAGGAAGTTATGGAGGAGTATGACCCAGCAAGAATACAGCTTAGCCACGAGGAACTAACTTTTATAAACATTAGCCTTGAAGGCGTGGAAGATTCTGCTATTAGGGAAAAACTTTTTAAATTAAATGTAAACGCCAAGAAAAAAGAGAAATTTTTGCTAGCTCACGGGTATAAGGTATGCACAGATTGTCATACTTTGCACGACTCTCCAGGTGAACTTTGTATGGTTTGCGAAAACAAGCTTAGGCATGGTTTGCAAGAAAAACTTTTTGCGCTTTTTAAGGCTAGGCTCGATGAAGGAAAACCAGTGGGGTATAAAGATGCCGTAAAAGATATAGAAGACCTGAGCTTTGAGGAGTTTGAGCTTATAAAAAAGAGAAAACTTGATAAAATCTATAAAGAGATGTGGATTAGCTATAAAAAAGGAGATAGAAGCGCCCTCTTTGATTTTTGTAGAAAATATTTTATACTAGAACTCGATACAGAGGACTACAAGCTTGTAGATTCTAAGGCGAGAGAGTATATAGAGAGGCTTGAAAGAGGGGAGATTTTGGAGGATTAATGTACATATATTTAGAAAACAGCTTTTTTGTGCCGCTGAGCGAGATAATCTCCGTAGTGGATTTAAGAGAATTTAGAAAAAGTGACGATGGAAAAAATTTTTTAGAGCTGAATAAGGGAAAAATAATAGATATATCAAAAGATGAAAAGAACACCCTGGTGATAACTGATAAATATTTATATATAAGTTCTTATATGCCAAGATCCCTTTATTCTCGTGGAAATGAATTTGAGAATCTGAAAAAGATTGGAAGGGAAAACTTGAGCAAATACATGACGGAGGTTAGTGATGAGTAACAACTATAATGCGGAAGATATTACAATACTGGAAGGTTTGGAAGCGGTAAGAAAAAGGCCAGGAATGTATATAGGTTCGACCTCTGCAAGGGGGCTTCACCACTTGGTTTGGGAGATAGTGGATAACAGTGTGGATGAGGCTTTGGCTGGTCATTGTGATAAAATATTGGTTAATATACTACCGGATAATATAATAGAGGTTGTAGACAACGGTAGGGGAATCCCCGTAGGGAAGCACCCTAAATATGATAAGTCGGCACTTGAGATAGTTCTTACTGTGCTGCACGCTGGTGGAAAATTTGAAAATGATAACTACAAGGTTTCAGGTGGACTGCACGGGGTTGGAATATCGGTTGTTAACGCCCTTTCCGAGTGGACAGAAGCTACAGTAAAAAGAGACGGACATATCTGGTATCAGAAATTTGAGAGAGGGGTACCATTAGAACCTGTAAAAATAATAGGAGACAGCGACGAAAGAGGAACTACTGTAAGGTTTAAAGCGGATCACCTTATTTTTGAGACACTGGTGTACGAGTACCAGATACTACAAAAGAGGTTAAAGGAGCTGGCTTACCTAAATAAGGGACTTGAGATAATACTTACGGATTTTAGAAAAGAAACACCTAAAATAGACAACTTCAAGTTTGACGGTGGAATAGTAGACTTCCTAAAGGAGCTAGTGAAGGACGAGAATGTCATAGTTGAGAATCCTATGTACATGACGGGTGAATCCGAAGGTGTGGCAGTGGATATAGCCATGGTCTATACGGATAGACAGCAGGAAAACGTATACTCGTTTGTAAACAATATAAATACCCACGAGGGCGGAACGCACGTAAGTGGGTTTAGAACGGCCCTCACCAGAATAATAAACGATGTTGCAAAAGACCTTGGACTTGTAAAAGATAGGGACGGAAAGTTTCAAGGAAGTGATGTCAGAGAGGGACTTACGGCAATCATAAGTGTTAAGGTACCTCAGCCTCAGTTCGAAGGGCAGACAAAAACAAAGTTGGGTAACTCTGAGGTTACAGGTATAGTATCTTCTATAGCCTTAACAAATCTAAAGATGCACCTAGAAGACTACCCGCGTGATACAAAAAATATAGTTGAAAGAATAGTAATGACAAAGAGGGCTAGAGAAGCTGCCAAAAAAGCAAGGGAGCTCGTAATGAGAAAGTCAGCTTTGGAAATAGGTTCACTGCCAGGTAAACTTGCCGATTGTTCATCAAAGGACCCATCTGGTTGTGAGATATATATAGTTGAGGGAGATTCTGCAGGAGGATCTGCAAAGCAGGGTAGAGACAGGAGCTTTCAAGCCATACTTCCGCTAAGAGGTAAGATAATAAACGTTGAAAAATCTGGACTTCACAGGGCGTTGGAGAATGAGGAGATAAGGGCTCTTATAACCGCCTTTGGAGCAAATATAGGCGATGATATGGACCTTTCTAAGCTTAGATACCATAAGATAATAATAATGACAGATGCCGACGTAGATGGTGCACATATCAGAACCCTGCTATTGACATTTTTTTACAGGCATATGAGGGAACTTATCGATGAAGGACATATATACATCGCACAGCCACCTCTATATAAGGTAACTATAGGTAGGACGATACAGTATGCTTACACGGACAAGCAGCTGAAAGAGATATTAGGAAACCTTGATGACGACAATAAAAGGTATTCGCTGCAAAGATACAAAGGTCTTGGGGAGATGAATCCAGGACAGCTTTGGGAGACCACTATGGATCCAGATACTAGAACACTTTTAAAGATAACTCTAGAGGATGCCATACAGGCAGACGAGATGTTTAACATACTTATGGGTGACAAGGTTGAGCCTAGGAGAAAGTTTATAGAGGACCACGCTGAATTCGTTAGGAATTTAGATATTTAGCCTAGGCAGAATCTGGGCTTAAGAGAAAAACAGGTATTAGCTCTTTTGGGCTATAGCTTGCCTTAATTTTCATATTGAGGTGAACAACTATATTAATTAGGGAGGCTAGTATGTCGCAGGAAAATTATATATACATAGAAGATGAGATAAAGGAATCTTATCTGGACTATTCCATGAGTGTAATCGTCAGCCGGGCGCTTCCTGATGTAAGGGACGGATTGAAGCCCGTTCACAGAAGGATTCTATTTGCCATGAACGAGATGGGGATGACTCATGACAAGCCGCATAAAAAATCCGCTAGAATAGTCGGGGAAGTACTAGGTAAATACCATCCTCATGGGGATTCAGCTGTTTATAATTCCATGGTAAGGATGGCTCAGGAATTTAACACCAGATATCTTTTGGTAGACGGACATGGAAACTTCGGGTCTATAGACGGGGACTCAGCAGCAGCCATGAGGTATACTGAAGCCAGAATGTCAAAAATAGCAAGTGAACTCTTGATAGATATAGAAAAGGAAACAATAGATTACAGGAAAAACTTTGACGACTCATTGGATGAGCCGATAGTTCTTCCGGCTAAGCTTCCAAATCTTCTTTTGAACGGTGCTACCGGGATAGCTGTAGGTATGGCCACCAATATACCACCTCATAATCTAGGAGAGATAGTAGACGGAATACTTGCATTAATAGAGGACAGGGACCTGGATTCTCACGATCTGCTTGATTACATAAGCGGACCAGATTTCCCTACAGGTGGTATAATAAATGGCGTTAGGGGTATAAAAGACGCTTACACTACCGGAAGAGGAAGAGTAATAGTACGTGGAAAAGCTACCATTGATGAAATAAAAAAAGGCAAGGATGCTATAATAATAAACGAGCTTCCTTATCAGGTAAACAAAGCAAGGCTTATTGAGAAAATTGCCAATCTTGTAAAAGAAAAAAAACTTATAGGTATAACAGACCTTAGAGACGAGTCGGATAGAGACGGAATAAGGGTTGTAATAGAGATAAAGAGGGGTGAAGAGCCTGAACTTATTCTAAACAATCTTTACAAGCAAACAGAACTGCAGACTACTTTTGGTATAATAATGCTGGCTCTTGTCAATAATATACCTAAAGTTTTGACTCTTAAAGAGATTTTAGACCACTACATAAACCACAGGTTTGAAGTTATCACAAGGAGAACAAAGTTCGAACTAGATAAGACTGAAAAGAGAGCCCACATACTAGAAGGATTCAGAATAGCATTAGACAGTATAGATAGGATCATAGAAATTGTAAGGGCTTCAAGGGACGCCGGCGACGCAAGGGAAGTTTTGATGAAGTCATACAGTTTCTCGGAAGCTCAAACCAGGGCTATATTAGATATGAAACTTCAAAGACTTACTGGTCTTGAAAGAGAAAAGATAGAAAATGAGTATGCGGATCTCATAAAGCTTATATCAGATCTTAGAGATATATTAGAAAACGAGGGAAGGGTGTACACCATAATAAAAGAGGAGTGCATTGAACTTAAAGAAAAGTATGCTGACGAGAGAAGAACAGAGATAACTGAATCAAGAGACGAGATAAACATAGAGGACCTAATAAAAGATGAAAAAGTTATAATAACCCTTACAAACAGAGGGTATATAAAGAGAATGTCTCTAAGCAAGTATTCCGCTCAAAAGAGGGGAGGGAAAGGTATTTCTACTCAAAATATCATGGAGGACGATTTTGTTGAAAATATGTACACGGCCTCTAGCTTAGATAATCTGCTAATATTTACAAATCAAGGTAGAGTCTACAGTCTGAAGATGTATGAGATACCGGAGGCGTCTAGACAGGCAAGAGGTAAACTTGTGGAAAACCTTGTAAACCTACAGCCGGATGAAAAGGTTAGGTCTATTATAAAGGTTAAGGATTTCTCCGAGGACAGGGAGCTTATGTTCTTTACCAAAAATGGTATGGTTAAAAAGACAAACTTAAGCTTATTCCAAAATATAAATAGGTCTGGACTCCGTGCAATAAGTGTAAAAGACGGGGACGATATCATAAATGTCGGACTTATATCAGAAACGGAAAAAGAGGTACTCATAGCTACTAAAGAGGGTTACTCTATAAGATTTAGCCATGATACAGTAAGACCTATGGGAAGAGCTACCACAGGTGTAAGGGGTATAAAGCTAAGAGAACGTGACGAGGTAGTATCTGGAGTTATAATAAGAGGAGAAAATCCAACTATACTCACTATAACTGAAAATGGATATGGTAAGAGGACAGATGTAGAGGAATATCCTCTTCAAGCTAGATCAGGAAAAGGTGTTATAAATATAAGATCTACTAAAAAGATAGGAAAAGTAGTGCAGATAAAAGTTGTTACAGAAGAAGAAGAGCTTATGGTTATAACCTCAGACGGTATAATAATAAGAACGCCTGTAGATACAATTTCTCTTATAGGAAGAGCTACTCAGGGAGTTAAAATAATGACTGTAAAAGAGGACGAACAGGTAGTTTCTATAGTCAAGGTAAAGAAAAACCTGGAAGAGATAATAGAGGAAGAGGAAGAAGAAGTAGCAACAGAAGTATAAAAAACCCCAGAAGGGGTTTTTTATATTTTAAATAAATTTTATAGGAATTTGGCAGTTTGCAGAGAAAATCTTAGTTGTCGTATGGTAAGGTACTTAAAGGTTTTCAAAATGCATAGCTTATTAAAAAAATCTTCAAAATATTATTTTAATATGTTAAAATGTGGAATAGTAAAGTCTGGTAATGTGCGTTTTATAGGGGGCGGTGACTATATGTTAAACAGGATCTTGGTTTATTTTGGAAGTGAATCAGAAGCAAAAAGTCTCTTGGATTATGCAGAAGTTTTACAGAGAAAATACGATGTTGAGGTCGATGGAATCTACATCAAGGATGTCAGAAAATATGAGGTTTTACCGCCAAGCATAGAGGGTTTTTTGGTGGATAACTCTTCCTCGAGCTATTTGCTGCAAGAATGGGAAAAAGCCGAAAAAGACCACATAGACTTTATAGAGAGAAACTTCAAGGAGAGGTTTAAGGGCGAAAATTTTATAGTAGAAGATGGGGAAGTTGACCAGATAATTTTTAAAAAAATGAGAGGCTATGATCTCCTTGTAGCGGGAAAGAGTCAGAGGGTTTCATCTAACCTTAAATTAATACTAAAAAATCATTATAAGCCCGTTTTGATAGTACCCAAAAATTCAGGATTTGAGTTTGAAAAGATACTGGTTTCTGATGACAGAAGCGAAAGGTTGAATAGATCACTTTTTTATTTCATGAATATTTTTAGCAGCGTAAAGAACTATGACATCCTTTCAGTTAACATAGACGAGGATGATTTGGAGTTAAACAGATATTTTTTAGACACCGAGAAAAATGTAAAGTACATAAGACGCCAAGGAGAGGATGAAGTTGGCGTTATAGTAGAGGAGTCTAAAAAATACGATTTACTTATAATGGGGGATATGAAATACCCTTATACAATAGAAAAATTAACGAGGCATATAGGTGCGAAGCTTTTGGAAAATCTAGAGATACCTATATTTATAGCTTAGGAGCTGGAAAATGAAAATATTAGTATTATCGGATAGTCACTTGAATTTATCCGCACTTATAAGCATATTCGAGGCCGAAAAGCCGGATGTAGTTTTTGGAGCAGGGGACCACAGCAAAGACCTCGAAGAGCTTTCATATGTGAAAGAGGATGCCTATTATTATATAGTTAGGGGAAACTGCGACTACTTCGACAAAAATCAAGGGGATATCTTGAAATTTGATTTGAAAGGTTATAAATTTATGCTCACACACGGTCATCTTTACGGCGTAAAGAGAGACCTGGATGAACTAAAAGTAAAGGCCAAAGATGGCGGGGTGGATATAGTTATTTTCGGACACACACACATCCCTTATCTGGAAAAAGACGGAGGCCTGTATATATTTAACCCTGGTGCAGCTAAGGACGGGAATTACGGAGTAATAGAGATAGATGGTGAAGATATAAATTTTTATCATAAAAACTTGTTGCAAAATAAAAATTAAAATAGATGCTAGGAGGAATAATGAAGGACAGGATAGAAGCCTTAAAAAATAAGGCGCAGGAGCAGATATCTTATGCAAAAACTTTGAAGGAATTAGATGAATTGAGAATAAAGTTGGTCGGGAAAAAAGGGGAACTAACTGAAATAATGAAAGGAATGAGAGACCTTTCCAAAGAGGATAGGCCGGTTATAGGTCAGTTAGTCAATGAGGTAAGAGATTTTATAAACGACGCCCTAGACCAAAAATTTTCTAATTTGAAAGAAAAAGAAAAAAATGAAAGGCTGGCGGAAGAGGTTATAGATATTACACTTCCTGGCAGAAAGGCCTCTATTGGAAGGCTTCATCCTATTACTGAGACTAGGAATTTCTTGAAAAATATATTTATTGAAATGGGGTTTGATGTGGCGGAAGGTCCGGAAGTAGAAAAGGTTGAGTATAACTTCGATGCCCTGAACATACCGGAGTCGCACCCTTCAAGAGACCTTCAGGATACCTTTTATATAGATGAAAACGTGGTGCTTAGAACTCATACATCACCAGTGCAGATAAGATACATGAAACAGAACAAACCGCCGTTTAGAATGGTTTGCCCTGGGAAAGTCTACAGGTCCGACTACGATGTTTCACATACTCCTATGTTCCACCAAATGGAGGGACTCATGATAGGGGAAGATATTTCATTTGCAAATCTGAAAGCTATACTTACAGAGTTTGTAAAAAAGGTATTTGGGGATACTGAGGTTAGGTTTAGACCTCACTTTTTCCCATTCACTGAGCCTTCGGCTGAAATGGACGTACAGTGCGTTTTATGCAAGGGGAAAGGATGTAGGTTATGTAAGGACAGCGGCTGGTTGGAAATAATGGGTTGTGGTATGGTAGACCCTGAGGTACTGAAAGCTGTGGGCTATGACACGGAAAAATATGTAGGATTTGCCTTTGGTGTGGGGATAGAAAGGGTAACAATGCTAAGACACGGTATAGACGACTTAAGGGCATTTTTTGACAATGACATGAGGTTCTTGAGACAGTTTAAGTAAAAAAATTACTGTCTGTATAATTACTCTGAAACACAAGGGCAGGGTATGCCTGTAGCTAATGTTTATTCACTGTAAATTTTAGGGATAAACATTACTGAAATCATAAAACACTTAAAATCTTGGAGGGAAAAATGCTTATATCGCTGGATTGGTTAAAGGAATATGTTGATATAAATGAGGATATAAAGGAGCTGGAAAATGCCCTGACCATGATAGGTCAGGAAGTTGAAGCTATAGAGGAGCAGGGGAAGCATCTAGACAACATAGTTGTGGGTAAGATAGAGGAGTATGGAAAACATCCAGATTCGGATAAACTCTCACTACTAAAAGTAGACGTTGGGACTGAGGAAAACCTGCAGATAATATGTGGGGCACAGAACCATAAACTTGGAGACAAAGTGGTTGTGGCTAAAATTGGAGCCGAATTGCCTGGAGACTTTAAAATAAAAAAAACTGCGATAAGGGGAGTAGAATCCTATGGGATGCTTTGCTCTGAAAAGGAACTAGGTATTGGAGATTCTCATGAGGGAATAATCATACTGCCAGAAGACGCACCACTAGGTAAAGGGATAAAAGAGTACCTAGAGCAAGACGACGTAATATTCGAGCTGGAAATAACCCCAAATAGACCCGATTGTCTTTCGCATATAGGGATAGCAAGGGAGGTAGCCGCTTACTACGGAAGGAATGTAAAATACCCTACCATAGACTTAAATGAGGTAACTGAAACAGTATATGATAATATCCATGTGGAGATAGAGGACAAGGAAAGATGCAAAAGATATTCTGCTAAAATAATCAGGAATGTGAAGGTCGGGGAGTCTCCGGAGTGGCTTAAAAGAAGACTTAAAGCCGTGGGCATAAGACCTATAAATAACGTAGTGGACATAACCAACTACATAATGATGGAGTACAATCAACCTATGCATGCTTTTGACCTTAAAAAGCTTGAAGGTAAAAAAATCATAGTTAGGTCAGCAAATAAAGGGGAAAAACTTGTTACCCTTGACGGTGTAGAAAGAGAATTAAACGAAAAAGAACTTGTTATAGCAGACGAAAAAAAAGTTATAGCAATTGCCGGTGTAATGGGCGGTGAAAATACAGAGGTTGACAGTGAAACCACTGATATTTTACTTGAAGTGGCTTATTTCACTCCTGAGAATATAAGAAAAACATCTAAAGCCATGGGCTTATCTTCAGAATCCTCTTATAGATTTGAAAGGGGAGTAGACAGGGACAATATAGATACCGTTGTGAACAGGTCAGCATACCTTATTCAGGAAATAGCTGGCGGATCTGTACTTTCTGGGATAGAAAATGTCTATGTTGAAAAACCAGAGAAATGCGAAATAAACTTAAATATAGATAAACTTAATAAGTTCATAGGAAAAAAATTGGGTATAGAAGAAGTTGGAAAGATATTCACTAACCTTGAACTTGAGATAAAAAACTTTGGAGAAAACACTCTAACCGTTATTCCGCCTTCATATAGGGAGGACCTAACGAGAACCGCAGACCTTTATGAAGAGGTTATAAGGATGTACGGTTTTGAAAACATAGAAGATAAGATGCCAAAAGAAAACATAAGGCCAGGACAAAAAGATGCCGAGACAATCGCAGTAGACAGCTCAAAAACGGCTTTAGTTGAGCTAGGCTTGCAGGAAGTCATAAACTACAGCTTTATTCCTGAAAACGCTCTGGGAAAAGTAAAAATGGAAGCCGAAGTATTAAGAATAAAAAATCCAATAAACGAGGACATGGTTGTCATGAGGCCTACCCTAGTCTACAGTGTGCTAGCCAACATAAGAGACAACTTCAACAGAAATATATTTGATCTTAAAATATTTGAGGTAAGCAGAACCTTTGAAACTGCTGTTGAGTTGGCAGAAGAGGTGGTAAAGGTTGCAATAGCATTAGGCGGAAAGGCCAACAAAGAACTTTGGAACCCAAAACCGCAGGCATACGATTTCTATGACATTAAAGGGTATGTAGAATCTTTTCTAGAGTTGATGGGTCTATCGAGATACCAGCTAAGCAGAAGTCAAAGTAAGACTTTCCATCCTGGAAGGTCTGCAGACATATGTATCGGAAGAGATGTAATCGGAAGTTTTGGCGAGATACATCCAGATGTAGCCGAAGCAATGGAGATAGATAAAGAAAAAGTTTATGTAGCAGAATTAGATCTTTTTAAAATATTAAAATATGCAAAAAACAAGATTAAGTACCAAAAAATTGTAAAATACCCAGCTGTGACAAGAGACCTTGCCTTTGTTCTAGATACTGAAGTTCTTGTCGGAGATATGCTTATGGACATTAATAAGTCATCAGGCATAATTGAAAATGTTGAACTTTTTGACGTATACCAGGGGGAAAGAATAGAGTCTGGAAAGAAATCTGTAGCAATGAATATTGTTATGAGGTCGGATAAGGGTACCCTTGCCGAGGAAGATGTAAACGAAGCGATAGAAAAAATACTGGGTATAATAAGCAAAAAGTATAGAGGAGAAATAAGACAGTAATTTCAGATTCCCCTTAGGCATCCTGAGGGGAATTTTTAATTTGAAGTATAGCCTGTTAAAATTTTAAAAACTTTAAATTTTATGGTATATTATGGTGTATAAAATTATTCGGAGGTTATTATGAAGCTTGTAGTTGGACTTGGAAATCCAGGTGATAAATATGAAAAAACCAGGCATAACATAGGTTTTGAAGTTATCGAAGCCTTGGCAGCTGAGTTAAAAGTGCCGAGTTTTAGGGAAAAATTTCAAGGATTGATAGGGGAAGCATATGTGAAGGATGAGAAGGTATTTTTACTAAAGCCTCAAACTTATATGAACCTTAGTGGAAATTCCATAGCCGAGGTTATAAATTTTTACAAGCTTGACCCTAAAGAGGATCTCATAGTTATCTATGATGACATGGACTTAGATTTGGGGAGGCTTAAAATAAAGAAAAAAGGCAGCGCCGGTGGGCACAACGGGATAAAGTCTATAATATCCCATCTAGGTGAGGAGTTTATAAGGGTGAAATGCGGAATAGGCAAGGCAAAGAGCAGGGAAGAAACGGTAAACTTTGTCTTGGGGAAATTTTCAAAAGAAGAGAGGGAACTTGCAGACGAGCTGGTAGAAAAGGCAGTAAAGGCATCGGTATCACTCTCAACGGCAAAGAGCATAGACAGGGTAATAGAGAAGTTCAATAGAAGATAGATAAAGAAGTAAAAAAATGCGCTGAATCCATTGGAGGTAAAATGGATAGGTGCATTTTTTTAAAAAACTTTAATAATTAGTAAAATAAAAAAGAAAAAAGTAACAAGCAATACCTATATTTAAAGATTTAGTTCAAAAAAAACTGTGTAAAATAAAACTATACACTTTTGTAGTTAGGAGTATTTTTAGATCAAAATAACGAAAAATAAGCCAACTCTATAATTTCGGAACACTTATTCATGTTAAAGAAACAAAAAAAACTTATAAAGAACACAAAAATGGTCAAAAAATAATAAAAATAAAAAATTCACACTAAAAAAAACATTGAGTTTACTTGTTTGTTATGTTAGAATATATAATGATTGTAAAAAAGTAATTAACTAATACTTTACAAGGGGTGTTTAAGAATGGAGCTATTTACATTTAAAGGTGGTATTCATCCACCTGAAAACAAAGAGGTGACAGAAGGCAAATCTATTGAGATTTTTCCAGCACCAACAATGGTATATATTCCTATGCTGCAGCATATAGGTGCGCCTTTGGAACCTGTTGTTAAAATCGGAGACAGAGTATTAAAGGGGCAAAAAATTGCTGACAGTGATGCGTTTTTGTCTTCTCCAATTCACTCGTCTGTAAGTGGAACTGTGAAAAAAATTGAAGTTATGCCTTATGCAGTTAACGGAAGAGTAACAACTGTAGTTATCGAGAATGATTTCCAAGATGAATGGGATCAAGAAGTTTTAGGACAAAAAATTCCTGACTACAAAAACGCGAGCAAAAAAGAGTTGCTAGACATGATAAGAGCCAAGGGTATCGTTGGACAAGGGGGAGCAACATTCCCTACCCACGTAAAACTTAACCCTCCTGCAGACAAAAAAATAGACGTACTTCTATTAAACGGTGCAGAGTGCGAGCCTTATTTAAATGCTGACAACAGATTGATGTTGGAGCAGACTGAAAAAATGGTAGAAGGAATAAAAGTACTACTTGCAGTTTTAGGGATAGAAAAAGCTTTTGTTGGGATAGAAAACAACAAAGTTGAAGCTATCGAAAAAATGAAAAAAGCATGCGAGGGGACAACTATTCAAGTTGCACCTCTTCAGACAAAATATCCTCAAGGTGGGGAAAA
>QKCP01000021.1 GCA_003246855.1 Ilyobacter polytropus | reverse complement strand
AAGATGGTAGAAATACGGGGTAGAGAAAATAATAAAATCCAAATAAATTAATGATTTATGATATAATATAGTTCCTTGGCAGGGGTGCATAATTTATCTTGCACAAATTAAAAAAGAGTGGATTAATCCACTCTTTTATTATATAGTGGTGTATAATGTCAATAGCACCATCAAATGATATATAAAATTCTATCTTTAGATGGCTATAAAATTGATTAATATTACCCAGGCTCAGTACGACACATATTCAGAATAGCTGATTCTCCCTAGGAACTACACAAAAAATTGTAAAAGTGAGAGGGGATAAAATGTATGGAGTGTAAATATGGAATCTTGAGAGGTATATCATATTTAGAAAAGTATGAAAGTGGTACCATAAAATGTTGTACCCTCTCAGAAAAAAATATTTTAAAGACAGAGTACGGTGAATTGACACCGTTGTATATGATTGACACTAGAAGAAGGTTAAAATCTTCTGTTGGATTTTATGAAAATGGCAACATAGAGAAAATCTATCTGCAGGATAAAGTTTGTATAAAAACAGATGTAGGATTGTTCCCGGCTGAATTGGTGCTTTTTCATAAAAATGGCAAGGTAAGAAAAGTTTTCCCACTAGACGGGGATATTACTGGATTTTGGACAGTAGAAAAAGAGTATGATTTGGCTGAGAAAATTGAGATAAAAACGCCGATAGGCACAATAAACGAGAAAATAATCAGCATAAGCTTTTATGATAGTGGTAAATTAAAAAGTATTACATTTTGGCCGGGGGACCTTGTAGATATAGAAACCCCAATAGGAAAAAAGACGGCAAGAATAGGGATAAGTTTTTATGAAAGTGGGGCGTTAAAATCATTTGAGCCTGCAAAGGCTACTAAGGTATCTACTCCAATAGGAGAAATTATAGCTTATGATGTAGCTCCTTTAGGAATACACGGCGACACAAATTCCCTCACCTTCTACGAAGAAGGTAATATAAAATCTCTCTACACATCTACAGATGAGATCGTGATAGAGAACGGTGAAAAAAGGCATACATATTCTCCAGCCTATAAGATAGGCATGTGCAACGACAACATAAAGGATGTTGCTCCATTAAAAATCGAATTTTCAAAAAATAGGGTTATCTTCAATGATGACGAAGGCAATTACAGTCTAGAAAATTCTATTTTTAGAGTTAAAAATTCTGTAATTGAGCTAAAAAATTTGACCTTCTCCTGTCACTAAATCTTGGTTAAACGACTCAGACTAATTTTTACAAATTTCGCTCTCACATTCTCACCATCTCCTTTTAACTGCTTTAACAAAAACTTTTGCGCCCATAGAAAAATAGGCTCTCATAAAATGAGAGCCCTTTTTTGTTCTAGTATTTTAACTCATCCAGTCTGTTTTATCTTCTGGATTCCATTTTGTTGTAAGTTTTCTTAAGTTTGCCCAGAATTCAAGTGAAGATTCACCTGTGATGTCTCCGTGTCCATATTTAGACCCTTTTATTCCTCCGAATGAGAACGGATCACGAGGAACTGGAACTCCGATGTTTACACCACACATACCTGCATCCATCATGGAAGCTGCTTCCATTGCTGATCTACCGTTTTGTGTGAAGATTGAAGTAGCGTTTCCGTAAGGAGATTTTTGTTGGATTTCAAAAGCTTCGTGGATATTTTCAGCACCTAAGATTTCAAGTGTAGGTCCGAAGATCTCTTCAGCAGGCATTTCGACGTTTGTACCTCTGTAGTCTATAACTGAAGGTCCGAAGAAGTAACCGCCGTTGTCATATTTTGCTTTGAATTTTCTACCGTCAACCAGAATCTTAGCGCCTGCTTTTTCTACCCTTTCAAGGTAAGCCTCTATTTTTGCAATTGCTGCCTTTGAAATTATAGCTGACATAGTGTCTCCAGGGATTAGTTTTTCAGCTTTTTCACAGATAGCTTTTACTATATGGTCGGAATCCCCTACAGCAATTACAACTGAAGCCGCCATACAACGTTGCCCGGCCATACCTGTAGCAGCTGCAAGGATATCGTTTGAAGCCATCTCTGTGTGTGCGTCAGGTGTAACTATCAAGTGGTTCTTAGCCCCTCCAAGAGCAAGGACTCTTTTTAGGTTAGAAGAAGCTCTTCTGTAAACAATTTCTGCAACTGGAGTTGACCCAACAAATGAAATTGCTTTTATATCTTTATGGTCGCAAATTGCTTCAACGATATCTTTTCCACCGTTTACTATATTAAATATACCGTCTGGAAGTCCAGCTTCTTTTAAAAGTTCACCCATTTTTGAAGCGGATATAGGTGTAAGCTCCGATGGCTTAAGCACAACAGCGTTCCCCATCATTAATGCTTGAGGTGTAGTCCAGTGAGGGACCATTACAGGGAAGTTGAATGGAGTTATACATGATACGACACCAAGTGGGACATATTCAGTTTTACACTCTACCCCTCTACTTACCATTTGAACTCTATTTGGTGCAGTCGAAGGTATACTGCATGCGTATTCAACTATCTCTATTGCCTTGTCAACCCCACCGTAAGCTTCGTCAAGGGTTTTTCCGTTTTCTATATGATTTATTTCAGCGAGTTCGTCTCTATTTTTTAACAGAAGTTCACGGTACTTATACATAACTTGAGAACGACTTTTCATAGAAAGTGCTGCCCATTTAGGTTGAGCTTCTTTTGCCTTTTGGACTATTTCATCAAGTTCCTTCATACCAGAAGAGTAAGTTTGTCCTATAATAGATCCGTCAAGTGGAGAGTAGATATCTATTTTCTCCGCATCAGAATCTAAGAATTGACCGTTACCGTAGTTTTTGATAACACCGTAATTTTTGTTTACTTT
>QKCP01000119.1 GCA_003246855.1 Ilyobacter polytropus | reverse complement strand
GATAGGACAAAGTCCGGTAGATTCAATTCTTTAATTAACAGGAAGTTTTAAAAAAGTCAAGAATAGTAAGAATAAGAGGACTATATAAAAGTATAGGTTTGGAAGATAAAAAATATAATTTTATCGAATTCCCTTTTGAAAGGGTGATTTAAATGGGAGGATATGTTTTTAAATGTAATAAATGTGACTACTCAATAGAACTATTAACAGGAAGAGCATTTTTTCATGAAAACAGAATTTATCGTTGCCCAGAATGTTTGGAGATATACAATAAAAATTGGGGTAAATTTTGTAAAGGACTTGGAAAGTTTAAGTGTAATAAGTGTAGGGAAAATCTTGAAGATATAACTGATATTGTAAATGAAATTGCGTCAAAAATTTTACAAGGAGAAGAGAACTTTAGTAGTTTAAAATGTCCAAAATGTAAGGAGGGGCACCTTAAAGAAATTATCTATAAAATAACTTGGGATTAATAACTTTTATTGTTGTGGAAGAGTAAAGAAGGTATCAAAAAATAAAAACTCCCCATAGTCAATTACGGGGAGTTTTTATAATAGAGTATAGGATAAAGGTATTACATACTTTAGGCGGGATTAATTTTCATAAAGTTTAAAATGGGCAGGCGTTCCTATGGGTAAAGGTGTTATTGTGGAAATTGTTATGTTGAAAATAAAAACACCTCGTCGAATACGAGGGTTTTAAAAGGAGGTACAAAAAGAGAATTTTTATATATTTTTTAGTCGTTGGAGAAAGCAATAAAGTTTAAAGAAATGTTCCAGTGTGTGTAAATAATATATTATATATTTGATGTTTTATTGGAAAAAAAGTTACTGGCTAAATTATTTATTTTTTGTATTTCAAAATTTATTTAGTAATTATGGTTCTTATATTTTATTAATTCTACATTAACAATGCAAAGTGATAAATAATTACTAAAATTATAAATTTTTGGTAGCGTACTGGATAATTCTACTATATAATTATAGTAGAATTTACTCGGAATTGTAAAAAAAAATGGAGCCATAGCTCATAGATGAAAAGGACTTTTTTGATATATTTATATTAAAGAAAACATTTATTGAATTATAAATTTAATTTTGTGATAATTATTTAAGATTACATAATGAAAAGGAGAGATACTATGCATATTAAGCATGTAGCCTTAAGGGTCAACAACTTGGAAGAATCGATTAAATTTTATGAGACTATTACAGAACTAACTATTTCCCGCCGATTTAAAGCAGAACCTGGAGAAGTCGCATTTATGACAAATGGCAATGGAGAGACTGAGATTGAACTTATCAGCATGCCACAAGGTGAAACATTTGAAGGGAAAGGGATGTTCATTTGCTTTGAGACAGACAAACTGGATGAAATGCATAAGCTTGCACAGGATAGAGGTCTTAATCCTTCTGATATCCAGAACCCCGACATTCAAACTCGCTATTTCTATGTTTATGACCCAAATGGGGTATCTGTACAGTTGCGGGTTTTTCCGAAGTAATTTTTAAAAATATTTGGCTTTATGTAGTGTGGAGTATAGATTGAGTTAATCCGCTTTCTTCTTATGATAATCAAACTGTAAGTAGCGTAAAAAAAGTTGGGCCAGTACTAACCCAACTTTTTTTATTTTTATTGCTTGAAAATCATACTTGATCAAACTATGCTTATAATAAGGGATATGATGCTGATGTCCTTAAGTTTTTTTATTTTCTATGAACTTAAAAACTTTAAAAGCAATATTTTTAAGTTTTAGAAAATATTATTTTAATAATATTATAAAAATATTGATGCTTTTTATCCGGTGGTGCGCTTGACATGACATACCATCTTTTTATTTATTTTTTATAGAAACAAAACATCTTTTCGGTGACACTACAATTCCTTCAGCCTTTAATTCTTTTAAGGTCTTATCGAATTTTTTTCTATTCGCATTAAGTATTTTAGTGATTCTAGAAACTATCTTTTTAAGTTTTACTATATATTTGACAAGATTTTAGGGCCTTGTCTTTTTTTATTCCATTTTATTTATGAGGTTAAAGATGGTTAGGAAATTATTTTGCTTGGTAGATACATATATTATTTTTTTATTACATCTTTCAGATTGCCAGAAACCAAAAAAAGGATATCTTTTAAAATGTTTGGGAGCGATAAATTACCGGAAAAAGCTATGTATTTTGGTTCCCATACAGGAGAAAACTTTTCTTTATATTGTCTCAGACCTTTGAAATTATAGAAATATCCACCGATATTAAAGATGAAATTACCCAAACGGTTCCAAAATGTTGATAGTTCATTTCCTTCTATTCCTGATAGAGGAGCCATCCCCATATTAAACCACTTGTAGCCATTTTCTTTTCCCCATAACATAAGATTTATAAATAAAAATTCCATTACAGAATCAGGAGAATCAGGATGATATCTCATTAAATCAACTGAAAGTTCATTTTTGCTAGCTGTTTCCCAAAGGTTACAAAATGCGATTATTCTTCCGTCTTTTTCTACAATTCCTATTTGAAAGTTTTTTATGTATTCTGAGTCGAAATTACCAAGAGAGAATTTTTTTTCTGTTCCTTTTTTCAAGTCTAACCAAGCATCGGAAATATTTTTCAACTCATGAATTATCGAATCCACCTGATTTTTAGGGATTATACTAAATGTACATCCATCTTTTTGAAGTTTATTAAAAGTATGCCTCAATCCTTTTTTTTTGCTTCCATCAAGAGAAAACTCTTTTAAATTGACGAGGGCTTCCTCTCCAATCTTCAGTATGTTCAATCCAATATCGAGATAAAAGTTTAAGTATTCTCTACCAATTTCATAAAACACAACTTTTTTTTCGTTTTTTAAGGCCATTTCATAGAAATTCCAGATCAATTCAGAGATTCCTTCATCATTACCCACAGGATCTCCCATGGCAATCATGCTCTTGCCACTGATGCCATACATTATGAATGAGTCCTTATCTTCATTAAATACAATTGACTTATCTCCTGTAAGGATCAAATTGGAATAGGTTTTTTCAGAATGACTCAATATTGTTTTAGCTTCTTCAATCCCAAGACCTTCATTCTCAACAGAGTAAGCCGTCACTGGCTTTAGTACTTTAGCTAAGGTGAAAAATATGGTCGCTAAGGCTATTCCTAGAGTAGAACGTAAAAATCTGGGTGCATTTTTTTGAAGTTCAAATTGCCACCACAATTCATTGGAATATTCCAGGTGTTTGTAAGAAAATAAACCTATCCATATGGTGGAAATGAGAGCAAAAGATATAATTAAAACTCCGTTTACACTGAAATAGCTAGTGAGTGTAGAGGCCTTCCTGTAAAAATATTTTTTGGAAGGGATAAGTATAATCAGGATTATAAAAAGTATCAATGCCTCTTCATAATCTCCACCTTTAAGTAAAGAAAAGACAATTCCTGCGGTAAGAAAAAATATTGACATAAAATAAGCGCTGTTCAATCTTCGTTTTATACCTGTAGCTAAAATTAAAAGTAAAAATCCGGTAATACTTCCTAGAAAGTGAGAAATCTCTAATGTGGCAAGCGGGAAAAAATCTTTCAGCCACTCAACCCTAGCTAAAATTGAAGGAGTTGCACCCGACACTAGCATTATAAAACCACCAATAAACATACTAAAGGCTAAAATTGTTGGAATAAACGGGGCAATAAAACTTATGAAAAACTTATTGAGTCCGGAAAACCACTTTTTTTTGATTGCTATTTCATAAGTTGCAAGTAAAATTACTGCAAAACCTAGTGGCAAAAGATAGTAAATCAGCCTGTAGAGGACAAGTCCACTTAATATGGAGTGTACAGGCAGAAACGGAGATAAAAACGATATTATAATAAATTCAAAAGCTCCTATACCTCCAGGAAGGTTACTTATAATTCCTATTATTTGTGCAGTTAAGAATACAGACAAAAACGTAAAGAACTGTATAGATGAAAAGTCACCCAATAATACATAGAGCACAGCACCTGCTACTATCCACTCAAAAGTCGATAAAATTACTTGGATGACGGACACGTTAAATGGTGGGAAGTCAAAATTCCATCTCATATATTTGGAGGTTAACGAAAAAATCAGGTAAGCGATGGTTAAAATTATAAAAATTATCCCAATACCTCTACTAAAATTAAATTTTAAATTAAATTTAGTGGGGATATCTATAGGCCGATATGTAAAAATAAGACTACCAGTGGCAATAAGGCCTATCCAATATGTTGAGTAACAAAAAGTAATTATTTTTATTATTTTATTGTACGGAGCTCCCCATAGTGAAAAAAATCTAAAACGTATAGCAGAAGAACTAAGTGCAGGCACTCCTAAATTGTTTCCAAAGGCGCGGCTTACAAAAGAAACGAAAATAGTTTTGGAGTATTCAAATTTTAAATTAGCGTATCTAACGGCAAGAGAGTCTAAAACAATCAATAGAATGTAACTTGAAATAGACAGCAATATAGAGAAAAAAATCATTATTTTCGGGATCTCTGCCATAGCATTTTTGATATCCCTGTGGCTATAGTTTGATAGCTCTTTGTGAATGAAAATTATTGTAAATGTAAATAATGTTATACTTATAAAAAAGCTGAAAATTTTAAAAATTCTTTTTTTCATAACGACCCTCCTAAGATGCAATATGTTCACTTACTTAATATGTTTAGCCAGCTATTTCAAATCCAAGACTGTAATCTCGTTTTTAGATCCTAGGCGCATAGGTGGGCCCCAAGTTCCTGTCCCGGGAGAAACGTATAGATATCCAGTTTCAAGTTTATAGAGCCCTTTTAAGTATTTTGTGGCCAACCTGACTATGAAATTAAAGGGAACTATTTGACCATAATGGGTGTGCCCGCTAATTGTTATTCTGATTCTTTTGTCTTTGGGATTTATTGGAAAGTGGTTTAAAAGTAAAGCTGGTTGATTTTCATCTATTCTTAGATTGGATAGGATGGTACAGGCTCTATCTATATTTGGATCATACTCTAGCCCGACAACCTGTATTCCATTAAAAAAATCCACCTCATCTTTAAGGGTTTTTACACCAGTATCTTCTATGAGTTTGGAAACCATATCTTTTCCAACGTAATATTCGTGGTTCCCCGTTATAAAATATGTTTTAGCATGAAGTTTTTTCAAAGGGGCAAAAGTTTTATTGTTTATAGGGGTATCTTGTGAGACTATATCCCCTGTTATGACTACCATTTCAGGATTTATAGAGTTTATTTTTTCAACTATTTTTGCCAGCTTACTGAATGGAGATGGAGAACTAAGGTGTAGATCGCTTACTTGAACTAGTTTGAGTTCTGCCCCGAAATCATCAATTTTTATGGTTTTTACGCTGGTGCTTCTTGCATTTAGTGAAGAGTAGAAAATTAGTATAATTGCTATACTCAAAGCAGCTATTTTAAATGTTTTTTCTGGGATAGGGTAAATTACTTTTGCCATTTCAAAAAACAAAAGAGAGATGAATGTTAGAAAAAAAACACCTAGAAAAAATCCAGATAACTTATAAAATAATTGCGTAAATAGGTTATTCCATCTTCTAATAAAAATAGTAGTCAGGATTATTAGGACAGAGGTAAAAAAAACTGAGATGTAGAAGAATACCCCTTTTTTTATACTAAAAAACAGAGAAAGCTTAAAAAAAACGTAAAGGTGCATAAGGAAGCTGAGAGTTACTATAAAAAGCAAACCAAACATAAACTTAAGCATGTATTACCCTCCATTTTTATTTGATAAAATCGGGTTAAGAATTTGTATAGCATTATATATATTTATTTTCAAAGGCGAACCTATATCTTCACTTCTTAAGATATAAAGAAATTCCTTTAATAAATTTGATCCCAGATTAAGCTAAAAATAGGAAGTCTTCATAAGGGATATCTTGCAATTAAATTTAAAAACAGTTTTTATGACTGGTATTTTTATAGTTGTTGGAATTTAATAAAACAGGCGAGAATAAGATATTAAAAAGCAAAAACTCCTCGTAAGGGCTCGAGGAGTTTTTGTGTGTGATATGAAGAAGATTTTACAGGTGATACATACTTTAGTCGTGGAAAAAGTTTATAAAGTTTAAATCATAAATAGTTTTTGCTTTTGTTATTATTTCTATTTTTTAAAAAACATTTTTATTTTAGGCATGGATGTTTTATTCACTTAACACACCTTACTCAGACTTATTAAAACCAATTATTTTACTAAAATTAGTATAGTACCCATACATTAACTTAAAGTTAAAAAAGGATTATATTTTTTTTGAGTGAGCTTGCTTAGAAAATTATTTTGTAGACTCAAAAGGAGCTTCTGAATTTAAAGAGAAATTTTCTTATATATAGGCCGAGAAACCTGGTGATGTTATTATAAAAAAAGCTGCGGTTTCCCACAGCTAAATATTATATCTAAAATTCAATTATTGGGATAAAGATTTTTTTATTTTTTCTAACTCTGTGTTAAGCGTTCCTAAATTTTCTTCTAAACTAGACGTTTCATTTTTAAGAGAGCTAAGCTCGCCTTCTAATTCAGCGGAATTCTTTTCTGCTTCAGAGAGCCTTTTCTCGAGAGTGTTTATGTTATTGTTTATATCCCCTATCTTATCAGAATAGCATCCACCCAATAAAAGCAGTGTGCATATAAATATTAAAAGTTTGTTCATTAGCATTATCCCCCTTGTTGGATGTAGAAACTTACATGACTATAACTGCCGCATTGCTTCTTACACCCTGAAAATTTTTATCTGTAATCTTGCCGTCCAAAACCCAGTTAAATAAAAATTCTGCGTGATTGACATTATTTCTTATGCATTTCCTGGTACCGCGATAAGTACCAAGTGAGTATTCACTCCAGTAGCGCTGCTTCTCTTCATCCTTATCGTAGTTGAAAGGAGTTGCATGTATGTAGCCGCCCCCTGAAAATCTTATGGCGTAGTTTGCGTACCCTTGCTTTTCTCCATCTTCGTTCTTGTAGAGCATTGTCTTTAATGCGTTGGGGATTATAAAGGATCCCTTTGGGGTTTTGAAACCTAGTTTTTTCAGTGCCCCTGTTTTGGAGTAGTTGTAGGAGATGAGGGTCCATTTGTCATTTATCCTTTGAAAAACTCCAAGATTTTGATTTTCTGCATCCACAACGATTGCTTTATTGGGAGAACTCTGTATCTGTGGTGTGTAGACTATGAACTCATTTTTTACGAATAAGGGTTCCTCCGAGACATTTGGGACTCTTATTTCGGACATTTCTTCACCTTTAGCTATAACCGAAACTATCGTCCTATCAGGGATATAGATGTACCCGGATTCATGAATGGCGACGGCACTCTGATCCTCGACATTTCCATATTTGTCTTCTTCCCTTTTCAAATCTTCATTGTTTGGATTGGGTATGTATGCGTGTATGGAAGCTATCTTATTTCCACTGTTTATCTCTTCAGAGATAAAGGTATCCATTTCATTTAGCTTGTATAACATTTCATCGAATTGGAAGCCCCTTTTTTCAACTATTTTTGAGTATACAAAAACCTCTTGACCTTTTTTGTCTAGGACTTTGTACCATCTCTGCCCACTTCTATTTATTACCTCTTCTATAAGTGTAAGTTTGTCGAAGTATACGGCTTTTGAGATTATTTTGCTGAGAGTGGTTGGCGCTTCCCTTAGATTTATCTCCTGTCCCTTGACAAATACATAGGATATTTGAGAAGGTAGCTCGCCTGGATATTGTTTTTCAAAGGTGACACTGAGTGGCAGGTCATTCGAGAAAGCCTCCACAGTAGCGTACTGTCCTGCCAATTTTTTTATGGAGTAAAGGTCGTTTTCGGCAGAAGATATTTCTTTTTTTAGGGTCTCAACCCTGTTTTTGTAAGCTTTTATTTTTTCATTTATACCCGAATTGTATTCTTCCAGTTTGGAAATTTTTATATTGAGTTTTTCGGTATTGCCTGTTTCGACCTCTAATGAACTACATCCCGAAACGGCTAGCATCGATAAAAAGGCAACGAGTAAAATTTTCTTCATGTGTTTCCCCCTAGGAATATATGTACAGCCACAAATTCGGCAGTAATAAAATGATGATTTTTTTAAATTACACTTATATTTTAACAAGTTTCTGAAAATATTTCACTATAAAATTATACCTTATTTTTTGTCGGTTTTGTACCCAAGATAGTTTAAGCTTGAGCTAGTTTAATTATGAAGGCAGTATTTTTAATGGTCTCTTTTGAATAATTTTCGAAATATGTTTAGGACTTTGCTCACTCTATATCCCACTCTACTATTACGGTATCTTTTGCATTGATGTCTTTTGGTTCTATGTCATAGTTTAGGCTTTCGTCTTCTAGCAACTGCACGGATTTGTCATAAAGGCGAAAATCCGAATGGAAACGAACCTCTGCCCAGCTATATATGATTTCCCTTATTTTTCCAAGTTTTATCCCGGAGCTCCTACTTATAATTTCTGCACTTGTTTTTGCATCGAGAACCGCGTTTTCTAATATCCTTGCTTTTAATGAGTTGCAGTCCTTCGCTTGAAAATATATGCTGAATTCGGTATTGGTAAGGCTGCCGGCTATACTGTCTAGAACTCTGTTAAGAAGCTCTTTGTCCAGATCAAACTCTATGGATAGCTGATGAGTCCCGATATAGCCGTTGAAGATTTTATTGTTGTCCCTCCATTTATAGTCGGTATTTATGCTGAGGTCATCTGTTTTTAAACTTTCCGGCTCCAAGCCGACAAATTTTATGTTTTCTCTGAGCAGAGAGGTTTTTTTAGTAAGATCCTTTAGGCAGTCGCTGTATTTATAATGTTTTGAGCTGATGTCAAATATTATTAAAACCTGGTCTGGTTTTTGGGAGATTCTACCCGTGCCAGTTATTCTAAGAGTTCTCTTTTCCATAATGCCTCCTTTAATCTAAAAGAAATATTCTTATTTTTAAATATATGTAGTTGTTTTCGCATTTGTTTTCGATTATAAAACTTTGAAGAATTTTATCGGCATCCATTAGACGTGCTAAAATTATATTTTGATTTTTTGGAATAAATCCTATTTTATTATTTTTGGCATCCCATACAGAGATAGCAAAGTAGTCGTATTTGTTATTGTGTTCCCTTTTAAGCACTAGTTTGTCTCCTATGCTTAAGCTTTCAGCTATTTCAGATAGATGTTGGTAAGCTATCCCGGCTATATGACATTCCAGGAGTAAAATACTCCGCTTATCTCTTCTCGTCGCCTTCATTTTAAATCCCCAACCTTATGTATTATATATTCCATTGGATAAAAAAACTCCTTCACTAAATGTAAAATTTAATATGTACAGCCTCATTTACATCTAAAATTTGTTAAACTCCTTATTTTTCAACGTGCAGCTCTGTGTCCAAAATATTTTTGTTGATTTTTCTATTCGTGCCTAAAACAGATATTTTTTATTTTTATGGCTTTAAATAAATCCGATACCTTAATTAAATCTTAAATGTAGAGTGTAGGTACCCAAACATTGACAAAACTGAAAAAAAAGTTTAACCTTGTACTAGAATATGAAAAGAATTTGATTTATGCGGAGAAAGTGTGTAAGAGGTGGGGTTAGCTAGTGATAACAATAAAAGAGATAGCAAAGATAGCAGGGGTTTCAAGGGGGACTGTGGACAGGGCTTTGAATGAACGTGGTGGTATAAAGCCGGAGTTAAAAAATAGGATATTAGAGATAGCAAAAGAGTATAACTATGTTCCGAATAAAAATGCAAAAAAACTCAAGGCACTTGAAGAGGAAAAAGTCATAGGTGCTATAATGTCAAGAAAATCTAAAATTTATTTTGAAAGAATTATAAGCGGTATTAGAAAAGCTCAAGAAGAAACTGAAAATTCAAAGCTTAAAATTGAAATAGTATCTGTAGATAACTTTGATTCAGAAGCCATATTAGATAAGCTGGATTATTTTAAAAATAAGAAAGTAGATGGGATTTTAACTGCTGTGATGCATTCAGAGGAGATAGCTTCAAAAATGGATGAAATAGTAGATTCAGGCATCCCAATCATAACACTAGTTACAGATGTGAAGTGCAAAAGACTTGGATTTTTTGGTGAAGACTCTATTCTCAGTGGGGAGATAGTGGCGAGATTGTTTCTAAAAACTATGAAAGATAGAATGAATTTTTTGATTATTATTGGGAACCCTAAATTTACAATATTTTCTGATAGGTTAAGTTCTTTTGAAAAATATTTAAAGGATAAAAACGCAGATTACAACATAAATGAGTTTATATACAGTGATGAAGAGTATGAGAACTCCTATAAAAAAATAGAAAAGGTTTTGAAAAAAGATAGAGAGATAAATGCAATATTTATGTCAACTGGAGATGGAGAAGCTTTACATGATGTGGTAGAGAAACTGAAAATTAAAGAGAGCATATCTGTGGTGTCATCTGGATATGAAGATAGTTTTTATAGAGAATGCCTTAAAGAAGACTATATAGATTTTGCAATTGATACTCACCCTGAAATAATAGGCTATAAAGCTGCTAAAGCTATCTACGACTATATAGTATTTAAGGAGTTCCCGGAAAATGAAAAAAATTACATAGATAGCAGTATAAAAATACTTTAAAATAGTTTGTATTTTTTGTAGGATATTTTAATTTGACAAAGTATAAATTTATAAGATATAGTTATAGAGATAAAATAAAGATAAAATTTTTCTATGCATTTAGTGCTCGAGCACGAAATTTGACT
>QKCP01000145.1 GCA_003246855.1 Ilyobacter polytropus | reverse complement strand
AAAAGATCTAACATCATAATTATATACTTGATACAGTTATTGATAACTTGATTCAAGAATCGCCAACATGGATTATAAAAAAATAAATTAATAAAATAACGGAGGTAAGTACTTGTGAAAAAATTTTTAACTTTAAGTTTAGTATTATTATTTTCAATAATAACTCAAGCGGCTTGGTATAACTTAAATAAAAAAAATGCTTGGAGTGAAAATACTGTTAAAATTATTAGTATTAAAAAAAAACCTAAATATGATGATATCTATGAATATTGGAAAGATCCTGTAGTATTAGAAGAAAACAATGAGTTTTATTTATGGGTTGCGCAAAACTACGGGAATAATGGTCCTGTGAGGGCTAAATATGAATCTCAACATAAACGTGACTATACTATAATAAACCCTATAACATATATTCAATTTGATGGGAAATATAAGTCAAAAATTTATATAGAAGAGATTTCTGGTTGTAGTACTAGGTATAATAAAGATACTGGAAATTTTGATGGGAAAGATATAATTGCATATAAAATAAAATTAACACCTAAGCTTATACAAAAAATGAAAGCAGCAAAGTATTTAGAGATTCAAATGGGAAGTATAGCCGATAAAAGAACTAAACTTAAAAAGATTGATTTAATGGGATTTACAAAAGCGTTTAATAAATTTATTTAAATATATCTTTTTTTGGTAGATTATAATTAATTGTAACCTATCTAAGGTGTGCCTTAACTTTAATAAATATCCTGTTACTAGGATATAAAAACTAAATAACAAACAGAAGATACTTTAGAACCTCATCTTCTTTTAATCATTGCAATAAAAGTATTAAAAACATTATTATCATGCTAAACATTTGTTAAAATAAAATATGCCCGATAACCAGTATCGTTATCGGGCTCTTTTAAATTTCTATCCATTATTCATAAAATTCCGGTGCTGTTTTCAATGTTTTAAAAAACTCATAATCATGAGCAAAAATTACTTTTGCATCGTATTTACTTTTTAATTTTCTAACTTTTTCGATGGATTTAAAATAGTTTAAACTATCATACAACAGTCCAGATGCCTTGGCAGGAGGACCAAAGATAGCTTCCGTATATATACAATCTTGAGGAAAAATAAAGGTGCCATCTTTTTCTAAATGCACTACCAATCCCAATAAACCGGGAGTATGGCCTGGTAAATTAACTACTTCAATTCCAGGTGCAATTTCAAAATCTTCTTCTACTAAGTGATATTGCTTAATCGGTACCTCTAAATCACTTTTTATATATCCTCCATGTGTAGTAGGATCTAGATTCAAATGTACTTGTGTTTGTGCGTGCATAAAATCAGCTTTTGACACATAGATATCTGCATGTTCAAATAGATGTAAATTCCCAGCATGATCTAAGTGCATATGAGAAATCACCACTGTTTTAATATCTTCCGGTTTTACTCCACACAACGCCAATTGATTTTCTAATCTTTCCTCTTCCTTTTGATATAAAGGATACACTTCTTGTAAATTTTTTGGCCAATATCCTTTCATTGCATCTGGATGGCTTCCAAGATCATACAAGATATATTCTCCATTATTTTCAATTAAAAAGCTCATAACTGGTAGTTTGATCCAGTCATTTTGGATTGATGGATTGCTATATGTCCCAACATTCGCACATGCTTCCACATTGTTCCTGTCTGTTTCCAAGTACCCTGTATTCAAAATATAAATCTTCATGTTTTCCTCCGTAATTAATTATAATTTAAATCCATTTAATTTTTTTATGAACCCCAATTAAATCTTGTTTAAAACCTAGAGTGCTCAATTAAAATTAATGATTTTGCTATTTGTTTTAAATCAATCCTTGTACATGACAATTAATTAATAGTTACCTTGAGACATCATTGCATTGGCGACTTTTTCAAAGCCCGCAATATTTGCACCGGCAACAAGATTGTATCCGAAACCATATTTTTCAGAAGCTTCTGCTGCCGTATTGTGGATATTAACCATAATGTCTTTTAGTTTTTCCTTTACTTCATTTTCATTCCAAGATACCCTCATAGAATTTTGAGACATTTCCAGAGCAGATGTGGCCACTCCTCCAGCATTTGCAGCTTTAGCCGGACCTATGAGTACTTTTTCTTTTTGCAAATAAACAAGTGCTTTATTGGTAATAGGCATGTTGGATCCCTCGATTATAAACTTAATTTTATTTTCAACTATTTTTTTTGCATCTTCTATATCAATCTCATTTTGAGTAGCGCAAGGAATGATAAGGTCAGCTTTTACACCCCATGGTTTTTCATCACTGAAAAACTCTACTCCAAATCTATCCGCATAATCTTTCACACTATCTTTTCCGGAAGACCTCATTTTTAGAAGATAATTGATCTTCTCATCAGTCACTACGCCCTCCGGGTCATATATATAACCATCAGGTCCTGACAGTGTGACCACTTTTCCTCCAAGTGCTCTTACCTTTAGGCAGGTTCCCCAAGTAACATTGCCAAACCCGGATACGGCTACCGTTTTCCCTTCAAATGTCTGCCCTTCATGTTTTAGCATCTCATTTGCAAAATAAACTACACCATACCCTGTAGCCTCAGGACGTATCAACGACCCTCCATAAGGTAATCCTTTTCCTGTTACCACACCGTTTTCAAACGAACCTCGAATTCTTCTATACTGGCCATACATATACCCTATTTCTCTGCACCCTACACCGATATCGCCGGCTGGGACATCCACATCCGGACCGATATGTCTGTATAATTCTGTCATAAAACTCTGACAAAAGTGCATAATTTCCGTATCTGATTTTCCGATTGGGTCAAAATCAGAACCACCTTTACCGCCGCCTATAGGAAGTCCTGTAAGTGAATTTTTAAAAATTTGTTCAAACCCTAAAAATTTAACGATTCCAAGATTGAGCGATTTATGGAATCTTAATCCACCTTTGTATGGGCCGATTGCTCCATTAAACTGTATACGGAAACCTCGGTTCACCCTTAGATTGCCTTTATCATCTGTCCAAGGTACACGGAATAAGATTTGCCTTTCAGGTTCTGCTATTCTTTCCAGAATATTCGCCTCAACCCATTCAGGGTGCTTATCCAGTACCGGAATTAGAGACACAAATACCTCCTCCACGGCTTGGATAAACTCAGGTTCACCAATATTTTTTGATTTTACACGCTCAAGAACCTTTTGAATGTAAGACACAGTATAACATCTCCTTTTTACATTATTTAAATTTTAGTCTTTTAATAAAAACGCTATAAATGGCTAGAACTCCTTTTTAGAAATTATACTTACATTACTTTTTTCGTCGATACTAAGTATCTTTTCCATTTTTTTAAACATAACTATACAAGCTGAACACTTTGTTACCAAACCATTTTCGATACATTTTTTACACATTTTGAATCCCCCCAGAAATATTTTTATTTGTAATTATTTTATATGGCATATTATAGTTTTTTAGGATAATTTTCAATGTATGCGGACCCGAATTTAATTGTGCTGCGGCACAAACGGCAGTTGATTATGCTTAAGCCAGATTATTTTTAATAGATTTACATATCATATGAGTTGCCAGGAGAGAGTACGATGACATCTATCTCTTTATCAACAATTTGCCTCAACTTATTCGGATCCTTTTTTAAGTTCTGAAATGTATTGTAGTGCATAGGGATGACCTTTTTAGGTTTTATAAGGTCGATTGAATTTGCCGCATCGAAGATATCCATGGTAAAATTCCCGCCGATGGGGAGCAGTGCTATATCGATATGTTCAAACTCTAAGAGTTTCATCTCCATAGAAAGCCCAGTATCACCTGCATGATATAGTTTTTTACCGTCTATATATATCAGGAAGCCGCCAGCAGTTCCTCCATCTATAAGTCCTGATTCGGTCTCTATAGAAGATCCGTGCAGTGCAGAAGTCATTTTCACAGTCCCAAACTCAAATTCAACCCTGGATCCGGTCCCCATTGAGTGAGTCTTTACCCCTTGTTTTCCTAAATAATAACAGATCTCCATGTTTGAGATGACAGTGGCCCCTGTATTTTTTGATAGCTCTATGGCATCCCCCACATGATTTTTATGTCCATGTGTAACAAATATGTAGTCTAATTCTTTGAAGTCGGAAACTTTAGCTGGAGAAGTGGGATTGCCGGATATAAAAGGGTCTATCAAAGCTTTGAACCCAGCCTTTTCCATATAAAAACAGGAGTGTCCTAAAAATTTAATTTTCATAAGCTGTACCACCTTTTTATATTTTTTTAATTTTAATGTATTAAAAATAAATTTTTTTTGATAAAATAAAAGATTTTAAAATTAGAAATAGGAATAGTATATTAAAAAAGTAATGGTTTTATTGGTTTATATTTTTTTGATTCAAAGTGTATTTATAAGAGAAATGTTTTTAAAGGTTTAATTTCGAGATTTAATATGATGTATTTTAATTTTTTTTTAAATAAATTACAATGTATGTAAACCTAAAATTAATTGTGCTGAAGCACAATTAATGCTTTTTCAACTTTTATTCCATTGTTTTTATTAATAAATTTATTCTTTTAGAAAGTACAGATTATCGAAAATATAATTTACAAAAAATTAAAAATCGTATCCAAAATAGAGTAATGATTAATTAACTCAAAAGGATACGACAAGTTATTAAGAAATTAAAAAGAGCGCTTCACATAAAATACTTCAATGTAAGTTTAAAATTATTATTTATAGCAAAAAATGTCATTGCGCTATTGTAAATTATACAACACTTTTTCAACAGCCTGTATGGATGTATGAAAGCATTTTTCAAATATAGTAGGAATTTTTTTTTATTACAGAATATTTTATATAACTGCAAAAAGGGGATGATACTATGATAGGAGCTTTTTTTGATATTGATGGGACACTTTACCGCGACTCTCTCCTTGTAGAGCATTTTAAAAAGCTCATAAGATATGAGGTTATAGACCCGAAAGTGTGGCATTCACAGGCAAAACAGACTTTTTACGACTGGGACAAAAGGCAGGGTAACTATGACGATTATCTTATGGAAGTGGTGGCTGTATACATAAATGCGTTGAAGGGTATAAAAAAACCGGAAGTTGAATTTGTCTCAAACCAAGTCATAAGACTTAAGGGGGAGAGGGTATACAGATATACAAGGCAGAGGATAAACTGGCACATCGAACAAGGACATAAGGTAATTTTTATATCTGGTAGCCCAGATTTTTTAGTCTCTAAAATGGCCAAAAAATATGGTGCCATAGATTTCTATGGTTCAGTATACCATGTTGACCACGAAAATAAATTTAACGGAGAGATTACCGGCATGTGGGATTCAACCAGTAAAAAAAAGGCGATAGATCATTTTGTAAGAAAACATAACCTAGATTTAAGGAAGTCCTTCGCGTATGGAGACACCACTGGCGATTTGGGGATGTTTGAAAAGGTAGGGCACCCTATAGCCATTAATCCTGCGAAAGAGCTGGTATATTCAATATTAGAGAATATAAATCTGGCAGAAAAAACAGAAATTATAGTAGAAAGAAAAGATGTTATTTATAAACTAAAGACAGGCTTTGATATAATGTAATAAAAAAACGGAGCAGATGCTCCGTTTTTTTATTAGTTAACTTTATCGTTTAATTTTTTACCCGCTTTGAATTTTACAACTTTTTTAGCTTCTATTGTAATTTCTTCACCAGTTTTAGGGTTTCTTCCTGTTCTAGCGGCTCTTTCAGATACTTCAAATTTCCCCCATCCTATGAAGTTAACTTCGTCTCCAGAAGTTAATACATCTTCTACAGTCGCTAAGAAAGCATCTAATTTTCTTTCAGCTTCAGCTTTTGATTCAAAGCCCCCTTTTTCAGCGAATATTTTTACAAATTCTTTTTTTGTCATCTTTATACCTCCCAGTCTTAATATAAGTCAAGAAAATTAAGGATTCCCTTTACTCACTCTTGTTATACCATACTCGAGACAGTTTTTCAATAGTTTTTCCCCTTTTTTTTAAGTAAAATCGGGGTTTTTTGCATTTTTTAACCTTTTTTTTGCAATTTCTCAGTTTTTTTTCGAATATTATTTAATCTGTTTATGGTTATTTTTATCTCGTTTATGGGAGTCCAAATGTGTGGTTAGCAATATGTTTTTTCAACCTGGTGGATCTGAATTCGGATGACTAGAGTTTCCTCTCAAACCATTTTACATCCCAGTATTTACCAAATTTTCTTCCTACTTCGCTGAAATATCCAACCTCTTTAAATCCGAATTTTTTATGGATGTTTTCAGAAATTTGGTTTGGTTGCGTAACCGCTGCGTACATCATGTTCACGTCCTCATTTTTAAGTTCCTCAAAAAGCCTCTCATAAAGCCTTGTCCCTATACCATTTTCACGGGCGTCTTTATCAACGTAGATAGTCGTCTCCACAGAGGTCATATAGGCATCCTTCTCTCTTAATTTGCTGCTTGTGGCGTATCCAAGCACCCTCCCGCCATTTTCTGCAACCAGAAGTTTGTAAGGACCATTCTTATCATATTTTTCAAACCACTGCTTTCTTCTCTCAACCGTATAAATTTCTATGTCAAAAGTTATAGTGGTGTGTTCTACATAATAGTTGTATATATTGGTTAGGGCTTTTAAATCTTTTTCTTCACCAAACCTAATGCTAAATCCTGACATGCCTCCTCCTTTATATCCCTCTAGTATTTTGAAAATATACAAAGCTTTCCAAATATTAAAAATATTTTTTAATAAAATTCATCCCTTAAAAAAATATCAATGCAATCTTTAATACTCTCATTTAAAGCTTTAAAAATTTTAGCATATAAATGCAGTATTTTACAACAATAATTTGCACTATCCTACACTTTACTTATATCAATTAAAATAAATTTAAATGTGAAGCTAAAATATCAAAACATCTACTTTGCATGGATATCGACAAAATAAAAAAGCCATTTACATGGCTTTTAATGGAAAAAACTAGATTTAAAAAGCATTTTAAATCTCATTCTAATGAATGATAGCTTTGTTTTTACTTTTAAATTTTTCTGTACTCATAATAAAATACAGGAAGTGTTCTACTAATTGCGTTTTTTCTATACCAATCTCATGAAAGAAGTTTTCACCTAGATTTTCTAGATATAAACCTAACTTTATATGCTTTGAATTGAGCTCCAAACCGAACTCTTCAAAAAAAATAACTTTCCAATAGGTCGCTTATATACATGTTTGTTAGTTTTATTTTAATCGCCTCATTTCTTAAATTTTAATTTAATGACATTATAGTACAAATTAAGAAACGAATATAGAGGCATTTACACAGCGATAACTGACCTGTAAATTTCAGGTATATTATTTAAATTTTACTTTCTATAAAGGATTAAGGAATTATAGAAAAAAGCTGACATCATTATTAGAAATTTTAAAAAAATAAAACTAATGCTTACATTATTAGAAATTTTGAGCAGCATAACTTTTACTTGCATTAAACAAGCTAAAAAAATCTCTTGCGGTAATACATTAAATACGGAAGTCCTCTAAAATGAAAACGCCAGTCTTTTAGGGCTGGTTAAAGAAAAATGTCACAACTCTCTCTTTAAGCCCTTTCCCTAAAAGACTGGCATATATACTTTAATATGTTCGTTTTACTTAAACTGCTCTCCCCAAGCTTGCGGATCTTTGTTCCAAGATGCTGCAATTTTAAATTCATCTTCATTCAAATAGTTTTGATCTTTTACTAATTGAAGTAGCTCCATAAAGCTGCTTAGAGTTTCCCATTTGCAGTCTATGCTTTCAAAGTTATCAATCGCCTTTTGAAATTGGTATGAGAATATGGCAGCAACTTCTACATAAGAAGCCCCTTCCGCTCTAGCTGCTTCTACCGCCTGTATGCAGCTTCCACCAGTGCTTATAAGATCTTCTACAACCACTACCTTTTTCCCGTCTACGCTTGCACCCTCTATTTGTTTCCCGGCTCCGTGTTCTTTCTTTTTACTTCTTATATAGGCCATTGGCTTATTCATTTCCTCTGCAATAAACGCTGCCCAAGGAATTCCTGCTGTTGCCGTCCCGGCCACAACATCAAAATCTTTATCCTTCAGTATCTCAACAAAAGAGTCCACGATTACCTTTCTTGCTTCAGGATACCCTATCACCTTTCTGTTGTCACAGTAGATTGGGCTTTTTATTCCCGATACAAAAGTAAACGGCTCCTTTACATTAACTCTCACAGCTTCTACATCTAAAAGTGCTTTAGCTACATTTTTTGCTCTATCCATAAATTTCCACTTCCCTTCCGTTAAAAGTATGAAATATTCCATTGTCATATATAAACTTTCCGTTTACAATTGTGGCCACAGGTGTCCCTTTTACTGGTTTTCCGTCAAAAGGAGTCCAACCGCATTTGGAAACAACATCGGAGTTTTTTATCACAAGTTCTTTTTCCATGTCCACCACAACAAGGTCTGCATCATAACCCTCTTTTATAAAACCTTTATTTTTCAATCCAAATATTTTGGCTGGATTCTCACACATAAGCTGAATAAGCTTTTTCAAGCTTAGTTTACCACTATTAACCGCTGTCAGCATAAGCTGCAGCGAATTTTCTACCCCAGGTATCCCAAAAGTAGTTTTAGAAAGCTTTTCCTCCACAAGATGCGGAGCGTGGTCAGTGCCTATCGTATCCACTACGCCTTCATTTATAGCTTCCCACAGAGACTCCATGTCATTCCTAGTTTTTAACTCAGGTTTCATTATGAGTAGTTTTTTACTAGTTTCATCTTTTTCCCTGTCTTCATCACATAAAAACAGGTGGTGTGGAGTCACTTCCACATAGATTTTCTTTTCGCTGTTTTTTCTGTGCTCTTTTACCATTTCTATCTCTTTTTTTTGCGATATATGGCATAGATAAAGTGTATTGCCGTATTTCTCATTTAAGTCTATAGCCTTTTGTACCATTTCATCCTCAGCATGAACGCTGACTATTCTGGAATTTTCAAAAATACCTGCAAGAGAAGCTTCATCCTCTATGAGCATTTTCCCTGTTGATACATTCAGGAAGACCTTTGTAGAAGCCACATTTACGGCCTTTTTTACTTCCTCCATATTGTCCGATGTCGCTCCAAAATGGAAACCGTAATTGACTATGGATTTTTCTGCTGCCAACTCTCTTTTCCTGCTTAGCTCTTCCGCGCTTACAGTTGGAGGTATAGTGTTTGGCATATCAAGAAAAGTGGTGATTCCACCCTTAGCGCACGCACGTGATCCGGTATGCAGGTCCTCCTTGTGGCAAAGTCCTGGGTCCCTCATGTGTGTATGGACATCTATGATTCCTGGCAGGACAAGTTTACCGCAGAGATCCCTGACCTCAAAGGTTTTAACTACCTCTTGTTCTTCTGCGAGAAACTTCTCTTTAACCAAGCTTAAAGAATCTATATTTTCTGATATCTCCAGTATCTTCCCGTGCTCTATAAGTATATCCCTTTTTAAGAGCTCACCGTTGTCTCCTACTATGCTAGCATTTTTAAGAAGCATTATTTATCACCTTCTAAAGCTTCCTCTATCTCTTTTAAAACAAGCTCTGCAGCCTTTACAGGATCTTCTGCAGCTCTTACAGGTCTTCCAACTACAAGGAAGTCTGCTCCGTTTTCTATTGCCATTTTAGGGGTCATTATCCTTTGTTGGTCGTTTTTAGCGGACCAAGCAGGCCTTACTCCAGGGCATATGGTTTTAAACTCTTTCCCGCAAAGCTTTTTAATAAGCCCTGCCTCAAGAGGCGAGCATACCACTCCGTGCATTCCGCTTTCTTTTGTGAGAGTTGCAAAGTGCATAACCATCTCTTCTAGATTCATGCTGCTTTTAAACTGTTCCTTTATTTCATCTTCAGAAAAACTTGTAAGTATCGTTACAGCTATTGCAATACTCTTACTTCCAGTGTTTTCTATCATTTTAGAAACGTTTTCCATCATCTTTCTACCGCCAGAAGCGTGCACGTTGAACATAAATACCCCTTTATCTACAGCAAATCTGGAGGCCATCTCCACTGTATTTGGGATATCATGGAATTTAAGGTCTAAAAACACCTTTTTCCCTTTCTCGTGAAGGTAGTCAACAGCTTTTCCCCCACTGGTTAAGAAAAGTTCCAGCCCAACCTTATATATATCAACTGTATCGCCAAGTTTTTCAACCAGTACTTTAGCGTCATCTAGGTTACTATAGTCAAGTGCTAGTATCAATCTTTCTTTTGCTGTCATTTCTACCCCCTTATATATGTGCTGCCCCTATTATCTCAGAGATGTTTTGAAGTCCCTCTTCTTCACAATATTTTTGAAGCCCCTCTTTTATTTCAACAGGGAGCATTGGGTTTCCGAATATACCAGTACCTAGGGAGATTGCAGAGGCCCCAGCCATAAAAAACTCCACGGCATCCTCAGTGCTATTTATCCCGCCCATGCCAAGCACAGGTATCTTAACTGCCTGGCTGACTTGGTATATCATTCTGAGTGCAACTGGTTTTACAGCAGGACCTGAAAGGCCGCCGAATATATTTCCTAAAATAGGTTTTTTCTTTTTTATGTCTATTGCCATACCAAGCAAAGTGTTTATAAGTGCCACTGCATCGGCGCCATTTTCTTCTACTATTTTGGCTATTTGTACTATGTCAGATACATTCGGTGATAGTTTTACTATGAGCGGTTTGCTTAGGACCTCTCTTACTTTTTTAGTAACAAGTCCTGCAACTTCTGGATTTGCTCCGAAAGCCATCCCACCATCCTTAACGTTTGGGCAAGAGATGTTTAGCTCCACCATCTTGACTTCATCTATCTCTTCTACTATTTTTGCAAGCTCCACATACTCTTCTACAGTTTTACCGTTTATGTTTAACACTATAGGTATATCAAGCTTCCCCTTTATATCTTCAAGTATTACCTTTTTAAAATTTTCTATACCAGGGTTTTCTAAACCAACGCAATTCAGCATCCCTGAAGGAGTTTCCGCTATCCTGGTCCCCTCGTTACCGTTTCTTGGCTCTAGTGTTATTCCCTTAAGTACAACTGCCCCCAGCTCGTTTGGGTCAAAGTAATCTTTGTATTCCATACCAAATCCAAAACATCCGGAAGCTGTCATTATCGGGTTTTCCATATCCACACCTAAGAAATTTATTTTAAGTCTATTCATTACAAGACGACACCTCCAAGCTCTCGAATACTGGACCATCCTTACAAACTTTTCTCATTCCGTTTATTGTTTCTATAGAGCAGCCCATACATGCTCCAGTACCACAGGCCATCCTTTCCTCAAGTGAAACTTGGCACCTTATCCCATTCGCTGCAGCCACTTTTGCAACAGCTTTCATCATGCCGTGCGGACCGCAGGTATAGATTATATCTATATTTTTCTCATTTAATATTTCTTTCATAAGTTCTACTGTATTACCTTTTCTTCCTCTTGTACCGTCGTCGGTTGTCTCTAGAACTTCAAAACCCTTAAGGTTTATATTGTTTACTATGTTAAGGGCACCGGAATCCCTTCCTCCGGCAATGAAAGTAAGGTTGTTTTTACCCTTTAGCTCTTCTATCAGGTATTTTAAAGGGGCTATCCCCATTCCCCCGCCTATAACAAGTACATTTTTCCCTTCAACTTCTGTGTCAAAACCATGGCCAAGCGGCCCCTGTACATTTATGGTTTCGCCCTTGTTTAACAGTGTAAATTCTTTAGTCCCTTTTCCCACAACCTCATAATAAAATTCCAGCACGCCACTTTCTCTATCGGCATAATGCAGACTTATAGGTCTTCTAAGTACTCTAGAACCGTCTTTACATTGCAGCATGAAGAACTGTCCAGGTTTTGATTCCTGAAGCCCTTTTTCCACCTTGACCCTCAAAAGATAGTATTTTTTGTCTCCGCTTTCTCTATTTTCTATTATAACAGCATCTTGTAAAAACATGCCTACCCCCTTTTTTCACAGTAAAAACACCTTTTCCCGTCATCTTCATGCACCCACTTGGTTCCTCTTCCTTCGTGGTGGCTTATACACTTAGGGTTTTTACAGTATCCTCCAACCTCATCATACTCTATAAGTTTTTCATACCCGTTTGACAGAAGCATAGAAAGCAGTGCTTCCCTTACATATACACCGTTCTCCGCCTGAGAGAAATATACCGCGTTTTCAGTATCATCTAGGTCGTGGTGTATCTCATTCACCCTCGGTAGGGGATGCATTATTTTCATATCCTTCTTGCATCTGTCCAATATTTTCCTGTCTATTCTATAAACGCCCTTATATTTGTCGTATTCTTCCTGTATATCAAACCTCTCCCTTTGTATCCTAGTCATGTAGAATACGTCCAGCTGGTCTAGCACCATATCGAAACTCTCCATTATATGGTAGTCCACGTCCAACTCTTCCAAAATATACTTTGGTATTTGTAGGGCTTCAGGCGCTATAAAATACAGTTCGCAATCGAACATGTTGAGAGCCTTAGCCAACGAATGTACTGTCCTCCCGTACTTTAAGTCCCCTACAAAAGCTATCTTCAAGCCGTCGATTCTACCCTTCTCCTTTTGTATCGTGTACAGATCAAGAAGAGTTTGTGTAGGGTGTTGGTTCGCCCCATCGCCTGCATTTATCACAGGTTTTTTAAGTATTTCAGACGCTAACCTGGCTGTCCCCTCGTGCGGGCTTCTCACCACCATTATATCAGAGTAAAGCCCTGTTATGGTGATGGTGTCGCTTATGGTCTCCCCTTTGCTAAGGGAAGTGGTCCCGTTGTCCTCAACGCTAAGACAACTCCCCCCAAGCCTCTGCATAGCGGCTTGGAAAGAAAGTTTTGTCCTTGTTGACGGCTCGAAAAAAAGGAGCGAAAGTATTTTATTTTCAAGTAGTTTTGGAGCTGGATTTTCTTCCAGTTCTTTTGCCCTTTCAAGGATGCTCAATATATCTTCCTTTGAAAGTTCCCTCAGCGAAATGATATCTCTCATATCTAATTCTCCCTTTTTAAGCTATTAATTAAGCTATCTCGTTGATATTAAATACCTCCAAGTCCTTCTTGTGTATCTCGTTTTCCATTATCTTCAATAATATGTCTAGAGTATCTAGCGAAGTAAGTACTTCTACGCCATATTCTATTGCTGTTCTTCTTATTCTAAATCCGTCTCTTTGTGAGTCGTTTGCCTTTGTAGGCGTGTTTATAAGCATATCTATCTCTCTGTTTTTAAGTTTATCCAATATATTAGGGGTTTCTTCGCTTATCTTGTTCACAACTGAAGACTCTATGCCGTTTTCCTTTAAAAAATTATGAGTCCCCTCTGTTGAACTAATCTGGTACCCAAGTGCCACCATTCTTTTCGCAAGCCCTAAGAACTCTTCTTTGTCCTTATCTTTTACGGTAACAAGAACTCTTTTCCCTTTTTCTATATAATTTCTATTTGCTCCAACAAGACCTTTATGCACAGCTTCTTCGTATGTTCTTCCTACACCAAGGACCTCTCCGGTAGATTTCATCTCAGGTCCAAGGCTTACCTCTACATCAGTCAATTTTTCAGTGGAGAACACCGGCACCTTAACTGATATTAGTTCTGACTTTTTATATATTCCAGTCCCGTATGGAAGATCTTTTAACTTTTCCCCAAGCATGGTTCTAGTTGCAAGCTCTATCATAGGTACAGCCGTTATCTTAGATATGTATGGAACAGTTCTACTCGATCTAGGGTTTACCTCTATTATGTAAAGTTCCCCTTTGTACTCTATAAACTGAATGTTTATCATTCCTGAAACTTCTAGCTCTTTTGCTATCTTTCTAGTGCAGTCTAAAATTTTATCTTCTAGTTCACGGCTTATATTCTGAGGCGGGTAAACTGTAATACTGTCCCCAGAGTGTATCCCTGCTCTTTCTAAGTGTTCCATTATACCAGGTATAAGTATGTCATCGCCATCACATATTGCGTCTACTTCGATTTCCACACCGTCCAAGTACTTGTCTATAAGTACAGGATTTTCAGGATCTCTATAGAATGCCGCCTCGAGGTATTTAATAAGGTTGTACTCGTCGTAGCAGATCTCCATACCTTGTCCTCCAAGTACATATGAAGGTCTAACAAGTACAGGATAACCTACACTGTTTGCTATTTCTACACCCTTTTCCACAGTCCAGATAGCTTTTCCGTTAGGCTTTTTAATTCCAAGTTTATCCATGATTACGTCGAATTTTTCCCTGTCTTCAGCCTCGTCTATCATCTTAGCACTTGTTCCTATTATTTTTACTCCAAGTCTGTCCAAATCCTTCGCAAGTTTTATTGCTGTTTGTCCACCGAATTGCAGGATTACCCCTTCAGGCTTTTCTTTGTCTATTATCGCCATTACATCTTCAGTTGTAAGCGGTTCGAAGTAAAGTTTATCTGCCGTGTTGAAATCCGTACTTACCGTTTCCGGGTTATTGTTGACTATTATGGTCTCTATCCCAAGCTCTTGAAGGGCTAGTATGCTGTGTACCGTACAGTAATCAAACTCTATCCCTTGTCCTATTCTTATCGGCCCAGAACCTATAACCATTACTTTTCTCTTATCAGATACCTCTACTTCATCGTAGATATCATATGTTGAGTAGTAGTACGATGATACCGCTTCGAACTCAGCTGCACAGGTGTCAACCATTTTGTACACCGGCTTAATCCCAAGCTCTTTTCTTTTTGCAACTATGTCATCAATGTTTACTCCCATAAGTTCGGAGATCCCTTTATCAGAGAACCCTTTTTTCTTCCAGTTTCTCATGTTTTCTTCATTTAGATCTTTTAGTTTAAGAGTTTTTAAAAGCTCTTCCTGCCTAACTATCCATTCGAACTTTTCTATAAAGAAGATGTCCATACCAGTAAGCTTTGTAAGTTGTCTTTTCAGATATCCACGTCTTAGAAGTTCTGCCATGTCGAAGATCCTCTCATCGTCAGGCTTTTGAATTCTTGCCTTTAACTCGGCAACTGTCCTTTTCTTTGCAACTTTATGTTCGAGGCTGTGTTGTCCTATCTCAAGTGATCTTATCCCTTTTAAAAATGCCGCTTCGAAGTTGTTCCCTATGGCCATTATCTCGCCTGTAGCCATCATTTTTGTCCCCAGTCTTCTGTTTGCCTTTTGGAACTTGTCGAACGGCCATTTAGGTATCTTTACTACTACATAGTCAAGTGCAGGCTCAAAACAAGCGTAGGTCTTACCTGTAACCTCGTTTTTAACCTCGTCTAGTGTGTATCCTAAGGAAAGTTTAGCAGCTACCCTTGCTATCGGGTATCCAGTAGCCTTTGAAGCAAGTGCAGACGATCTACTTACCCTTGGATTTATCTCTATTATTGCATACTCAAAAGATTCTGGATGTAGGGCAAACTGTACGTTACAACCTCCTACGACCCCGATCTCGTTTATTATCTTTATAGATGAAGTTCTAAGCATTTGGTATTCTTTATCAGAAAGAGTTTGGGACGGTGCTACTACTATACTGTCACCTGTGTGTATCCCAACAGGGTCTATGTTTTCCATGTTACAAACTGTTATACAGTTCCCGTCCTTGTCTCTTATTACTTCGTATTCTACCTCTTTCCATCCAAGTATGCTTTTTTCAAGCAGAACTTGTCCTACTCTACTAAGTGCAAGTCCTTTTAAAAGGATGTTTTTAAGTTCTTCAGAGTTTTCAGCTATTCCTCCACCTGAGCCACCAAGTGTGTAAGCAGGTCTTACTACCAGCGGGTAACCTATCTCTGCTGCAAACTCAAGCCCTTCATTCAGTGTTTCCACTATTTTACTCTCTATAACTGGTTCCCCTATTTTGTTCATTGCATCCCTGAAAAGATCCCTGTCTTCTCCTCTTTTTATTGCATCAATCGGGGTCCCTATAACTCTTACATTGTATTTGTCAAGTATTCCTGCGTCTGCAAGCTCTACTGCCATGTTCAGTGCTGTTTGCCCTCCCATTCCTGCGAGCAGACTGTCAGGTCTCTCTTTTGCTATTACCTTTTCAACGTACTCCAAAGTGATCGGCTCTATATAAACCTTATCCGCTACTTTTCTATCCGTCATTATAGTTGCCGGATTGCTGTTTATTAATACTACTTCTACACCTTCCTGCTTCAATGCCTCACAGGCTTGAGTCCCAGAATAATCAAATTCTGCAGCCTGACCTATAACGATCGGCCCTGATCCAATAACTAGAGTTTTCTTTATGCTTTTATCTAACATTTCTTCCTCCCCAATAATAAGATTTAATATTCTATCCAATGATATTTAAAAAATCGTCAAATATATACGCTGTTTCTTCCGGTCCAGGGCAAGCCTCTGGGTGGAACTGCACGCTTGCTATTTTAAGTTTTTCACTTTTCATCCCTTCAACCGTGTTGTCATTAAGGTTTACGTGAGTAAGCTCCATCCCTTCAGGTAGCTCATCTACTACATAACCATGGTTCTGAGAGGTTATGTAAATTTTCTTAGCCACAAGGTCTTTTACTGGGTGGTTCCCACCTCTGTGCCCGAACTTAAGCTTCTTGGTCTTACCGCCAAGTGCAAGGGCTAAAAGCTGGTGTCCTAGGCAGATACCTATAATAGGTTTTTTGCCAACAAGCTTTTTGATATTTTCGATTACCTCAGTAAGGTCAGCTGGGTCCCCAGGACCGTTTGAAAGGAATATCCCATCGGGATTATACTCAAGTATCTCCTCTGCACTTGTGAAAGCAGGGAAAACCTTTATGTTGCAACCTCTCTTTTCAAAAGACTTGATTATATTCTCTTTTATACCAAAGTCCATTATAGCTATGTTCTTCCCATCCCCTGGAATCTCATACGCTTCTTCGCAAGTTACATTCTTAACAGCATCTGTATTGTGGAAGTTGTTAAACCTCTTCTTTATGTCGCTTTGGCTAAGTTCTTCAATTGTTATTATAGCCTTCATAGATCCGTGGTCTCTTATTATTTTGGTGAGTTGCCTAGTATCTAGACCTTTTATACCCATTATTTTATTTTGTCTTAAGTAAGCAGACAGAGTAATCTCACATCTAAAGTTGTTCGGTAATTTAGCAGGTTCTTTGATTACAAAACCTTTTACCTTTACACCATTTGATTGGACATCTTCTAAGTTCACTCCGTAGTTCCCTATAAGAGGGTAAGTCATTACAACTATTTGCCCGTAATACGACGGGTCCGTTAGCAGCTCCTGATACCCAGTCATAGAAGTGTTGAATACCAACTCTCCAACTGTCTCCTCAAGGTATCCGAAAGCCTTACCATAAAATACCATCCCATTTTCCAAGATTAACTTAGCTCTCAAACTAACTACCTCCATTTATTCTAAAAATTTAACTAAACGACCTCAAACGACCTCATAAGTAGTATAACATAAAAAAAGGAACAACAACTAAAAAGCTATTATTCCATCATTAATTAATTTTATAAAATTTAAAAATATTAAAATCAACAAAAATGCCCAATGGCAAAAACTCAATTTCATTTTTTAAAATACCAATTCTTTTCTTTTTAAATAAAACATTTATAAATGCAAAAGGAGAGTTCGTTGTCATGTATGCAGATAGTACCGTATTTAACTTTCTCATACTCCAGCCCCCTTCAATTTTTTTTAGTCCAAAATTTCAATTATATTACCATATTTTCACACTTCAGTCAAGTTAAAAATTTTTTTATTTTTCTTGAGCATTAAATAAACCTAATATTTACAAAGGCAAACACTTTATTTCGAGGCATTATTCCCCTTAAATATTCGTATCTTCTCTTTATTTTTTCTTTACAATTCTTTAATTTTATGGTATTTTTTAGGCAAACTACTGATGAAAATTCAATTAAAAATTAATTTTTTGCTCATGATGAATTTCTTAAATAATTTAAAAAAGGAGGTCCCTATAAGGATGTTTAAAAATTGGTTCAAAAGTCTTCTAAATAGAGCTACTGCAATCTTTATAGGCCACTTTGTATTTATCGGTGGCAAGATTTGCCATTTTTTCGGAGCAAAATCAATTAGAAGACCTAAGTATGCATTAAAACAGGGATTAATGCGTACTTAGGTCTTTTAAATTTTTCAGGAGGTGTTTATGAAAACTGATATTCAAATCGCCCAGGAAGCTAATCTTTTAAAGATTTCGGAAATAGCTGGAAGGCTTGAGTTAGGTGAAGATGACTACGAGATGTACGGAAAGTACAAAGCCAAAATTGAGCTGGATGTTTTAAAAAGGTGGCAGGATAAAGAAGACGGTAAACTTATCCTAGTTACCGCTATCACACCAACTCCAGCTGGCGAGGGAAAGTCGACTGTCAGTGTAGGGCTTACGCAGGCTCTCAACAAAATAGGTAAAAATTCAATGGCAGCTCTAAGGGAGCCTTCCCTGGGGCCGGTTTTCGGAATAAAAGGTGGCGCTACCGGTGGAGGATATTCGCAGGTCGTTCCCATGGAGGACATCAACCTTCACTTTACCGGTGACCTGCACGCAATAGGGGCGGCACACAATCTTATCGCTGCTGTTATAGACAACCACATAAAACAAGGGAATGAACTAGAGATCGACGTCACAAAAATCTCTTGGAAAAGGGTTGTAGACATGAATGACAGAGCACTTAGAAACATAGTGCTAGGCCTTGGAGGTGCTGTTCATGGAATCCCGAGGGAGGGTTCATTCCAAATAACCGTGGCTTCTGAGATAATGGCTATACTCTGCTTATCTAGTTCTATAACGGACTTGAAAGAGAGAATCGCAGAGATAGTATTCGCTTATGATTTAAAAGGTAACCCATTAAAACTAAGACAGCTAAATGTTCAAGGTGCTGCTGCTGCGCTCTTAAAAGAGGCATTGAAGCCAAACCTTGTACAGACGCTTGAAAATACTCCTGTGCTGATACACGGCGGACCTTTTGCCAATATAGCGCACGGATGCAACTCCATGCTTGCAACTAAAATGGCTCTAAAACTTTCTGATTATACAGTTACCGAAGCTGGTTTTGCTGCCGACTTAGGTGCGGAAAAGTTCTTAGATATAAAATGCAGGATGGGGGGGTTAAAGCCAAACTGCGTGGTTGTAGTTGCTACAGTAAAAGCTTTAAAGCTTCATGGAGGTCAGGATATTGCTGACCTTAAGACGGAAAATCTCGATGCGCTTGCAAAGGGTATGGAAAATCTTGACAAACACATAGAAAATATGAAGAAATACGGTCTTCCTGTGGTAGTTGCTATCAACAGGTTTATTACAGATAGCACTGATGAGCTTAACTTCGTAAACAAACACTGCAACAATCAAGGTGTAAAAGTGGCACTATGTGATGTTTGGGCCAATGGTGGACAAGGTGGAGTAGAACTCGCAAACCTCGTAGTAGAGGAGATTGAAAAAGGCGAGGACAGCTACAAGCCACTTTACGACCTGGAGGCGAGCATAGAAGATAAGATTAAAACCATTGCTACCGAGATTTACGGTGCCGACGGGGTAGAGTTCTCCGACAAGGCAAAAAAGACTATCAAGACCTTGGGTGACTTCGGATATGCTGGACTGCCTATATGTATGTCAAAAACCCAAAAGTCTATTTCAGACAACCCAAGCTTGCTCGGTAGGCCAAAAGGGTTCACAGTTAAAATTAACGACATAAGACTTTCTGCAGGGGCTGGATTCATTGTTGCCATGGCTGGAGATATAATTGACATGCCTGGTCTGCCTAAAAAGCCTGCTTCTGAGTTGATCGATATAGATGAAAACGGCGTTATTACAGGCCTTTTCTAAAAAACAAATACAATTAAACACACTCGTATATCCCCGTAATATGGTCGGAAGTTTCTACGGTTAACCTTAAATTAACTGCTACGGGTGAAGGTCGCCAATTGTCCGGTTGCTTTCACTCGAAGCCCGGATTTTTGTTTTAAACTTATAAAAAATTTTAGGAGGAGAGAAAAACTTCATATGAAATTTCGTATTTTTGTTGAAAAAAAGGCTGGATTTAATGTCGAAGCAGAAAATCTAAAAAAAGACTTAATTGAGAGTTTGAACCTAAGTAATCTTGAAAATGTTAGAATGCTTAATATTTATGATATCTTCAACATTGAAGAATCAGAGATAGAAAGCGCAAAAAAAATTGTTTTCTCGGAAATTGTTACCGATGAGGTTTACAGCACTATAGACCTTTCTGATAAGAACTACATAGCCGCAGAGTTTCTTCCTGGTCAATTTGACCAGAGGGCTGATTCGGCTGTTCAATGTCTTAATCTTATATCAGAAAAAAATGAAGCTGTGGAGGTTAAAAGCGGTAAGCTTGTAATCTTAGAGGGTGCTATCAGCCCTGAAGACTTGGCAAAAATAAAGAGCTACTACATAAACCCTGTTGAAATGAGAGAGAAAAAATTAGACTCATTGAACATAGAGGAGGCTGTTTCCGCCGGAGATGTGCAAAGTTTTGAAGGATTCATAAATTATTCATTAGATGAACTTGAAGCTTTCAGGAGTAGAGAGGGACTGGCGATGACTCTAGAAGATGTTGCCTTCATCCAAGATTACTTCAAAAATACGGAAAAAAGAGATCCAATTGAAACCGAAATAAAAGTTTTAGATACGTACTGGTCTGACCACTGCCGTCATACGACTTTCGAGACGAAACTTAAAAACATAGTTATCCCTCAAGGTAAATTCGGAGAAATAATGCAGGAAACTTTTGAGGAGTACTTAAAAAGCAGAGAGTACGTTCATGGCGCAAGGCTAGAAGAAAAATATATATCCCTGATGGATATGGCTACTATCTCAGGTAAAGAGATAAGAAAAAATGGTAAACTAGACGACATGGAGATATCTGAAGAAATAAATGCCTGCTCGGTTTACATAGACGTGGATGTAGACGGTAAAACTGAAAAATGGCTTCTTATGTTTAAAAACGAAACTCATAACCACCCTACTGAGATAGAACCTTTCGGAGGAGCTTCTACGTGTATAGGAGGAGCAATAAGGGACCCGCTTTCAGGAAGATCTTATGTTTACCAGGCTATAAGGGTAACCGGTGCTGCAAATCCACTGGAAAAGGTAGAAGATACAATGCCTGGAAAACTTCCTCAAAAGAAGATCACAAAAGAAGCTGCTCATGGATACAGCTCATATGGTAACCAGATAGGACTTGCAACAGGACATGTTGCGGAGATATACGACGAAGGTTACAAGGCTAAAAGGATGGAAGTTGGTGCCGTTGTAGGTGCTGTTAAGGCTGACTGGGTAAGAAGGGAATCTCCATCTGCTGGTGACATAGTGGTACTTCTTGGAGGTAAAACTGGTAGAGACGGTTGTGGTGGTGCTACAGGTTCATCTAAGGAGCACACAGAGGAGTCTTTAGAAACTTGCGGTGCAGAAGTCCAAAAAGGAAACGCTCCAACTGAAAGAAAAATCCAAAGGCTTTTCAGAAATCCTGAGGTTACAAAACTTATAAAAAAATGTAATGACTTCGGAGCCGGTGGAGTTTCGGTTGCTATTGGTGAATTATCTGATGGTTTAATTATAAATCTTGACAAGGTCCCTACAAAGTACAGCGGATTAAATGGTACAGAACTTGCCATATCTGAATCTCAAGAGAGAATGGCAGTTGTTGTAGAGGCAAAAGACGTAGAAAAATTCATAAAACTTTCTGAAAAAGAAAATCTAGAAGCTGTTGTTGTGGCTGAGGTCACTGATACAAATAGACTGGTTATAACATGGAGAGGGAAAAAGATAGTAGATATAGCTAGAAGTTTCTTGGATACAAACGGTGTTACGGGAGAAAACGACATAGAGGTAGAAACTCCTGAAAGCGATAACCCGATTGAAAAAGTAGAAACAACTGGTAATACTTTAAAAGAAAAATGGTTAAACATGCTAGGATCACTCAATGTGTGCTCTCAAAAAGGACTTATGGAGACATTTGACTCAACAATAGGTGCCTCAACTGTGCTTATGCCTTTTGGAGGTAAATACCAACTAACCCCTACAGAAGGATCGGTTCAAAAACTGCCTGTACTCCACGGTAAAACAGATACTGCGAGTGCAATCACTTGGGGATACAACAACAAAATTGCTAACTGGAGTCCATTCCACTCAGGTGCATACGCTGTTGTAGAGTCAATGGCTAAAATAGTTGCCCTTGGAGGAGATTGGAAAAACATAAGACTTAGTTTCCAAGAGTACTTCCAAAGACTTGGTAAAAATTCTAAATACTGGGGAAAACCATTTGCTGCCCTTTTAGGGACACTGTTTGTTCAAAAACAAATGGAGATCCCTGCCATAGGTGGTAAAGATAGTATGAGTGGAACCTTTAATGAACTACATGTTCCGCCTACACTTATATCTTTTGCTGTGAGCCCACTAAAAGCAAGTCAAGTTGTGTCGCAAGAGTTTAAGTCCGCTGGAAGCAAACTTTACCTTGTAAAACATACTCCACTTGACAACCTCATGCCGAACATGGATGAGCTTAAAGAAAACTTCGACTTCGTACATGAAAATATAAAGAGCGGTAAAATAGTTGCCACTATGACACTTAAGCATGGTGGGGTAGCAGAGGCTATCTCAAAAATGTCTTTTGGTAACAAGATAGGGGCGTCTATAAAAGACCTAGGCGAAGACCTATTCAGACTGAACTACGGTTCTATGGTTGTAGAAGCTAAAGAAGAGCTTAGCGGCATCCCTGCTCTAGTGGAACTAGGGGAGACAAGCTCAACTGGAAAAATAGTTGTTGGAGATATGGAAATAGGAGTAGAAGAGGCTATTGCTGCCTGGACAAAAACTCTGGAACCTGTATTCCCTTCTAAAACAAAAGAAAAAGTAGAAAAACTTCCTTGGAAATCTTTCGAGAGAAAAGATATCCTAGTTGCTAAAAATAAAATAGCTAAACCAAAAGTATTCGTGCCGGTATTCCCTGGTACAAACTGTGAATACGATTCAATGAGGGCTTTTGAAATGGCGGGTGCAGAGCCAAACTCAATGGTGTTTAGAAACTTAAACCACAGTATGATCGAGCAATCTATCTCTGAAATGGTTAAAAACATAGGAGATTCTCAAATCCTTATGTTCCCAGGAGGGTTCAGTGCCGGAGACGAGCCGGATGGTTCTGGTAAGTTCATTGCCACAATATTAAACAACCCATTAATAAGCGAAGCTATATCTAAGTTCCTAGAAAGGGACGGGCTAATACTTGGTATATGTAACGGATTCCAAGCACTTATAAAATCAGGGCTTCTTCCATACGGTGAGATCGGAAAGGTAGCGCAAGATTCTCCTACGCTTACTTTCAACACAATAGGGAGACATATATCTAAAATGGTTTCCACAAAGGTGGCTTCTAACAAGTCCCCTTGGCTTACTGACATAGAGGTAGGATCGATTCATCAGATCGCTGTATCTCACGGTGAGGGTAGATTTGTCGCAAACGAAGAGGTTGTAAAAAGCTTATTCGAAAATGGACAGGTAGCAACGCAATATGTTGACCTTGAAGGAAACCCTACAACCGACAGTGAGTTCAACCCTAACGGTTCAGTTTGGGCCATAGAGGGGATAACTAGTTTAGATGGAAGAATACTTGGTAAAATGGGGCATTCTGAGAGAATTGGAGAGAACCTTTATAAAAATATAATAGGGGAAAAAGAACAAAAACTTTTCCATAATGGAGTTAAATACTTTAAATAATATCTTGGGGGATTTTCCCCCAAGACTAAAATATAAAATTTTAAATCTTAGAGGAGGAAATATGAAAGTTGCAATTATTTTTGGTAGTAAGTCTGATACTGAAAAAATGAGAGGAGCTGCAACCTGCTTAAAAGAGTTTGGAGTGGAATATTCTGCCCACGTTTTATCAGCTCACAGAGTTCCTGAAAAACTAGTGGAGACTTTAAAAGAGATGGAAGAAACTGGTTATGAGTGCATCATAGCAGGAGCTGGACTCGCGGCTCATCTACCTGGGGTTGTTGCCTCTAAAACTACACTTCCTGTTATCGGAGTGCCTATTGAAGCAGCTTTTGATGGTTTGGATGCCCTGCTTTCAATTGTTCAAATGCCAAAATCAATCCCAGTTGCCACTGTTGGGGTAAACAACTCTTACAATGCAGGGATGCTTGCTGTACAAATACTTTCTCTAAAATACCCTGAGTTAAAAGAAAAACTTTTAAACTTTAGAAAAGATATGAAAGAGAAATTCATAAGCGAAAATAGCCAAGGTATAGACCTTTAAGAATAGCGTAATTTTAGATTATTAAAAACTTATATTATGGAGGAAAAAATGAAATTTGAGAAAAAAGATTTCTTATATGAAGGAAAAGCAAAGCAAATATACTCTACTGATGATCCAAATCTAGTTATTATTCACTATAAAGATGATGCTACTGCTGGTAATGGTGCAAAAAAAGGAACTATAGCAAACAAAGGGAAACTGAATAACGAAATCACAACAATCCTTTTTGAGATGCTTGAGAAAAACGGGGTTAAAACTCACTTCAAAGAAAAGTTAAACGAAAGAGATCAAGTTTGCGAAAAACTTCAAATATTCCCGCTAGAAGTAATAGTTAGAAACGTTATAGCTGGATCTATGGCTAAAAGAGTGGGCGTAGAAGAAGGTACTAAACCTGAAAATACAATTTTTGAAATCTGCTACAAAAACGATGACTATGGTGACCCGCTAATAAACGACCACCATGCAGTTGCACTTGGTCTTGCCACTTATGAAGAACTAAAAGAAATCTATGCAATCACTGCTAAAATAAACGACCTTCTAAAAGTGACTTTCGACAAAGAGGGTATCACTCTTGTCGATTTCAAAATAGAGTTCGGTAAAAACTCAAAAGGCGAGATAATGCTTGCTGACGAGATTACACCAGATACTTGCAGACTTTGGGATAAAGAAACTGGTGAAAAACTTGATAAAGACAGATTCAGAAGAGACCTTGGAAGCGTAGAAGAAGCGTATATCGAGATATTAAAAAGATTGGGGGCATAATCAAACATGTGCTTTGATAAATTCAACACAGATAAGATGGAAGAAGAGTGCGGCGTTTTTGGCGTATACTCAAAAAAGGCCAAAGAAGAAATCTCAACTCTTACTTACTACGGACTTTATGCTCTTCAGCACAGGGGACAAGAAAGTGCAGGAATAACAATTTCAAATTTTGGAGCAAAGACAACCTTCAAGGGAATGGGACTTGTAGCTGATGTATTTACTACTGAAAAACTTCAGGAGCTAAAAGGAAATGCTGCAATAGGACACGTGAGATATTCCACTTCTGGGGAAAGCAAGGTCATAAATGCTCAGCCTCTAGAAAGTAAATTCAAACTTGGTCAGATTGCAGTTGCACATAACGGAACCCTTGTAAATGCAGGTATACTAAGAGAGCTCCTTGAAGATTCTGGATCAACGTTTATTACAAATATAGATTCAGAAGTTATTATAAACATGATAGCAAGAAAAGCCAATAATGGATTAGAAGATGCTATAAAATCTACAGCAAATGCTATAAAGGGAGCTTATGCGCTTACCATTTTGGCTGACCAGAAGCTAATTGGTGTAAGAGATCCTTATGGCATCAGACCTTTATGCTTAGGGCAAAATGAAGAAGGGGACTATTTCCTAGCTTCTGAATCTTGTGCCCTTGATGCAGTTGGAGCAGACCTTATAAGAGATGTCGAGCCTGGAGAGATGGTTATAATAGACGATAACGGCATAAGATCAGTTAAATATGCTGAAAATACAAAAAATGCTCCTTGTTCTTTTGAAACCATATACTTTGCAAGGCCAGATAGTGTAATTGATGGCAAAAGCGCTTTTAATGTGAGGGTGGAATCTGGAAGATGTCTTGCCAGACAAAAACCTGTAGAAGCGGATGTTGTAATCGGGGTACCTGATTCTGGAATCCCTGCAGCAATAGGTTTCGCGGAAGAAAGCGGTATTCCTTATACAGTTGGTCTTATTAAAAATAAATACATAGGAAGAACTTTTATAAAACCTACTCAGGAACTTAGAGAAAAAGCAGTTCAGGTAAAATTAAATCCTTTAAAAGTAAATGTAGTTGGAAAAAGAGTTGTTGTAGTTGATGATTCTCTAGTAAGGGGAACTACAAGCAAGCTTCTTATTCAGATGCTTAGAAGAGCTGGAGCTACAGAAGTACATTTTAGATCAGCTTCTCCAGCAGTAAAATATCCTTGCTATTTTGGTATTGACACTGCCCACAGGAAAGAACTTATGGCAGCAAAACTTTCTATAGATGAAATAAATGAAGCGATTGGTGCGGACTCTATAGATTACCTTACTCTTGAAAATCTTACAAAAGTACTAGGAAGTGAGGATTTCTGTTTAGGATGTTTTGATGGAGAATATCCTGTATGTACCCCAATGGGAGAGATGTAAACTTAGGGATAAATTGAAGAAACGATAGAAAGAGTTCATTTCTATCGCTAGAATAATATTATAGAGTAAGGAGATTAATAATGATAACATATAAAGACTCTGGAGTTAATAAAGAAGAAGGATATAAATCTGTTGATTTAATCAAAGATATGGCAAAAGCTACTCATAGTAAAAACGTTCTTACTGGGCTTGGGGGCTTTGGTGCTATGTACGAGCTTGGAAAATACGAAAACCCTGTTCTAGTATCCGGTACAGACGGTGTTGGAACTAAACTTGAAATAGCTTTCAAAACAAATACTTATGACACTGTTGGTATCGACTGTGTTGCAATGTGTGTAAACGACATACTTTGCCACGGGGCAAAACCAATTTTCTTCCTTGACTACCTTGCTTGCGGAAAATTAGAAGCAGAGGTTTCTTCGCAAATAGTAAGCGGAGTGGCAAAAGGATGCCTTGATTCAGGTGCTGCCCTTGTTGGTGGCGAAACTGCAGAGATGCCTGGTTTCTACAAGCCTGGGGACTACGACATCGCCGGCTTTACAGTTGGAGTAGTTGAAAAAAGCAAAATTATAAGTGGCGATAAAGTAAAAGAAGGGGACAAGATCATAGCTATCGCATCTTCTGGAGTGCACAGCAACGGATTTTCCCTTGTAAGAAAGCTTGTAACAGACTACAATGAAGAGTTTCAAGGCAAAAAAATCTCTGAAACACTTCTAACACCAACAAAATTATACGTAAAACCTGTACTTAAGCTTCTTGAAACTTATGATATCAATGGTATGGCTCATATTACAGGTGGGGGACTAATCGAGAATGTCCCTAGAACTATACCTGCCGGCCTAGAAGCTCACATTGAAAAATCAAAAATAGAAATTCTTGAAATCTTTAAATATCTTCAATCTAAAGGTGTACCTGAAGATGAGATGTGGGGTACTTTCAACATGGGTGTAGGTTTTGTCCTAATCGTAAACCCTGAATTAAGCGAAAATATTATCGCTGACCTTGAAGCCATGGGTGAAAGGGCTTATGAAATAGGTACTATTGAAAAGGGAGACAACGGGATATGTTTAAAATAGCTGTTTTGGTTTCTGGAGGCGGAAGTAACCTCCAATCTATAATAGATAGCATTGAAAACGGAATGTTAAACTGTGAAATCGAATACGCTATCTCAGATAGACCTTGTTACGGTATTGAGAGAGCTGAAAATCACGGGATAAAAACTATTTCCCTTGACAGAAAAGAGCTAAAGGAAAACTTAAGTAAAAAAATAGACGAACTTCTTGATGGGAAGGTAGACCTTATAGTCCTTGCAGGTTTCCTATCAATATTAAATGCTGAGTTTACCGATAAATGGGCTAAGAAGATAATAAATATACACCCATCTTTGCTACCGAAATATGGCGGTGCAGGTATGTACGGTATAAAAATACATAGAGCCGTAATTGCAAACGGAGAAAAAAAATCCGGTTGTACTGTGCACTTTGTTGATTCAGGAATAGACAGCGGTGAAATAATATTCCAAAGTGAAGTTGAAGTACTTCCTAATGATACCGAATCAACTCTTCAACAAAGGGTGCTAGAGCAAGAACACACTCTACTGCCTAAGGCAATTAAATTTTTAATAGATAATAGATAATCGTCCCTAATTTTCGGGATTTACATATTTTGCGGGTATAAAATATATGGCAGTTTATAAATGAAAATCTCTTTCCAAATTTTCATTCTCCACAGAATCTCTCTTAAACTGCTGATAAACTTATACCCGCACAAAAATATTTTGGAGGTGTATAGGTTTGAAAAGAGCTTTAATAAGTGTTTATAATAAAGATGGAATTTTAGATTTTGCAAAATTTCTTATGGAAAAAGGTGTAGAAATAATTTCTACAGGTGGAACATATAGATATCTGCAAGAAAACAATATCCCGGTTATAGATGTGGCTGAGGTTACTAAAGCTGCTGAAATGCTAGACGGAAGGGTAAAAACATTGCACCCTGTTATACATGGAGGTATACTTGCCATAAGAGACAACGAGGAGCACATGAAAACACTTGAGGAGAGGGGAATCACTCCTATCGATGTTGTGGTTGTAAACCTCTATCCTTTCTTCAAAGAGGTACAAAATGATATAAGCTTTGAAGAAAAAGTAGAGTTTATAGATATCGGCGGTCCGACTATGCTTAGATCCGCTTCTAAAAACTTCAAAGACGTAACTGTGATCTCAGATGTAAACGATTATGAAAGAGTAATGAACGAGATAAACGAATCAGGGGACGTTTCTTTTGAAACAAGAAAAATCTTAGCTGGTAAAGTATTCAACCTGACATCAGCATACGATGCGGCTATCTCTAGCTTCCTTCTAGGGGAAGACAGCATGCCTGAATACTTAAATGCATCTTATGTAAAACTTATGGACCTTAGATATGGTGAAAACCCTCACCAAAATGCAGCATACTATGTTTCTACTACACAAAAAGGTGCCATGAAAGACTTCGAACAGTTAAACGGTAAAGAGCTTTCATTCAACAACATAAGAGATATGGATGTGGCTTGGAAGGTTGTATGTGAGTTTGAAGAAACTGTATGCTGCGGTTTAAAACATTCTACCCCTTGCGGTGTAGCTGTGGCTGACAATGTTGCAGAAGCATACAGAAAAGCTTACGACTGCGATCCTGTATCGATTTTTGGAGGTATAGTTGCATTTAACAGGACTGTAGACAAAGAAGCTGCAGAAGAACTTATTAAAATATTCCTTGAAATAGTAATTGCTCCAGACTTCACTGAGGAGGCACTTGAAGTTCTTAGAAGCAAAAAGAACTTAAGGGTAATTAAAGCTGTTTCAACTCCTAAAGATACGTTAGAGTATGTAAAAGTGGATGGCGGGGTTCTTGTACAAAATACAGACAACGTTTTCTCTACAAATTATGAGGTTGTTACTGAGAAAACTCCAAGTGAAGAAGAAATGAAAGACTTAGTTTTCGGAATGAAGGTTGTAAAACACGTTAAGTCAAATGCTATCGTAGTTGTAAAAGACGGTATGGCTAAAGGTGTAGGAACTGGTGAAACAAACAGAATCTGGGCTACAAAACAAGCTATTGAAAGAGCTGGAAACGGGGTAGTGCTTGCATCAGATGCTTTCTTCCCATTCAGAGACGTAGTTGACGAATGTGCTCAAGCTGGCATAAAAGCCATCATTCAACCTGGAGGTTCAATGAGGGACAAAGATTCCATCGAGGCTTGTAATGAACACGGTATCTCAATGGTATTTACTGGTATAAGGCACTTTAAACATTAATTCAACTGCCGGGACACCTTCCCGGCAGAAAAAATTTATAAAGATTTTATATATATTTCTATGAGGAGGAAAGATGAACGTACTTATTATTGGTAGCGGTGGTAGAGAAAATGCTATCGCATGGAAATTTTCTCAAAATACAAAAGTCAATAAAATTTACTGTGTTCCTGGAAATGCAGGGACAGCAGCCCTAGAAAAAACAGAAAATATAGCTTTGAAAGAAATAGAGGATATAATCGCATTCTGTAAGGAAAACTCTGTTGAACTTACCATGGTTGGATCTGAAGAGATGCTTGTGGAAGGGATTGTAGATAAATTCCAAGAAAACGGTCTTAAAATATTCGGGCCAAACAAAAAAGCTGCTATCCTAGAAGGTAGCAAGGCGTTTTCTAAAGATTTTATGAAAAAATACGGTGTTAAAACTGCAGCCTATGAAAATTTCACAGATTATGAAAAAGCAAATTTATACCTTGACCAATGTCCTTATCCAACTGTTATAAAGGCAAGCGGACTTGCCGCAGGAAAAGGGGTTGTCATCTGCCAAAATAAAGCAGAGGCAAAAACTGCTCTTGAAGACATGATGCTAAACGAAAAATTTAAAGACGCGGGTAAAGAAGTTGTCATAGAGGAATTCCTAGAGGGTGTAGAGGCCTCTATTCTCTCTATAACAGACTCTAAAACTATAATCCCGTTCATATCAGCAAAGGATCACAAAAAGATCGGAGAAGGGGATACAGGCCTTAATACTGGAGGCATGGGTGTTGTAGCTCCAAACCCATATGTAACCCAAGAAGTTTTTGAAAGATTTCAAACAGAAGTCTTAGAGCCTACTTTAAAAGGATTAAATGCGGAAGGTATGGACTTTTGCGGTATAATTTTCTTTGGGCTAATGATAAATGAAAGAGGAGTTTACTCCTTGGAATACAATATGAGAATGGGGGATCCTGAAACTCAGGTTGTGCTTCCGCTTATGGAAAGTGACTTTTTGGATGTTATAGAAGCTGCAATGTCTGGAAAACTTTCTGAAACTGAAATAAAGTGGAAAAAGGGAGCAGGTTGCTGCGTGGTTGCTGCATCTGGAGGATACCCTGAAGCTTACACAAACGGCTATGAAATAAAAGGTACTGAGAATGTAGAAGACTTAGTATTTATGGCAGGGGTAAAAAATGAAGGTTCTAAGCTCCTTACTAATGGCGGGAGGGTGTTAAATGTTGTAGCACTCGCGGATAGCCTTGATGAAGCTAAGAAAAAAGCATATTCTTCCATTGAAAAAATATCATTTGATAAAATGTACTATAGAAGAGATATCGGGAAAATTAAATAAAAATTTTAAAGGGCATCTTTAGTAGATGCCCTTTACTTATTAAATAATCCTGTTTTTTCGTAAACGTTTTCAACCTTTATCTAAAAATTAAGGTCATGCTCTAGACCCTTATACAAGAACTTCTTACTACTAATCTAGGCTTAACCATTTTATTTATTTTTTTAGTTACTTTCTCATCTTTTAAGATCTCTACCAGCCTTTCACAGCTCATCTTAGCTATGATTTCCTTTGGCTGATGTATCGTAGTCAAGCCTGGATTGAAATATTCCAAACCATCAACATCATCGTATCCTATTATTGATATATCTTCAGGCACCCTTATTCCATAAAATTTCAGTTCATTTGTAAAATTTGTTGCTGCCAGATCATTTTGCACAAATATAGCTGTTTTGCTTTTTATTAGATCTATATTTTCAGATATAAACTGTTTAATCTCATCTGGAGAAAATTTTATCTTTACTATGCTTTCTTCCCCAAGGTCGAGTCCATGCTCTTTAACCACAAATTTATACCCTTCAATCAACTTATTATACTCAGATTCATCGCTGTCTTTAGATACACACAGTATTTTTTTATGCCCCAATGTTACTAGATATTCTGTAGCTAGTTTCCCACCGTAAAAATTGTCTGTAGCTATTACATCTACTTCGTCTAAAATATCTAACTTTGGAATATAGTGCAGAAAAACACATGGAAAATCTTTATCTTTTATATAGTCCCATTCTTCCTGGGTGATCTTTTCATTTATTATTAAAAGAGCATCCACTTTTTGCTTGCTTATAAGCTTGTATATATTGCTCTTTTTTGTATATTTATTCTCATTGAAAGTAACTATGCTGTCTAAATCTTCCTTTTCCAGTACGTCTCTTAGATTATTTAAAAGGGATAAATGGTAGAAACCAACGTTAAAATCTTTAATTTCTTCTGGATAGATTATGCCTATTGTGTCCGTCCTCTTTGTTATCATAGTCCTCGCACTTGCATTAATCTCAAATTTTAACTCTTCAGCTACTCTTTTCACTTTTTCTTTAGTTTTTAAAGATACTAGAGGACTATCATTTAAACTCCTAGATACGGTTGATATACTGACACCGGCAACTTTAGCGACATCTTTAATTGTAACTGCCATTCTCAAACATCTCCCCCGCAAACGATTGCATTAATAATACTTCTATTTTGTACACTCAGTACATTTTAATATTAACCTTTTTCACTTTTGTTGTCAAGTCGTTAATCTTTATGCTACTTCTCCCTTTATAAAATATAAAAAATACCCCATCAAGCTCCTCCTGTTAATTTTTAATTATAAAATTAAAGTAACTATTCATACTATATCAAAGAAAAAGGAAAACTTTAGTGTCTATTTAAAATTACCGTAAGTCTTATCCTGTATAGAATATAATATTTATATGAGATATTTTTAAAGTAACTTCTCAAAATTTTAGAAATAAAAATACTAGGGGGTACTTAATATGAATTTAAAAAAAGTCGTTACCATGGTACTCTTACTAACTGTTTTAACAAATATCTCATACTCTGAAACAGGGGAATGGAGTATAATTCCTAAAGTTAAAATTGGAGATGGGGTAGCTGAAGTTTATGATTATAACGCGGGAGAAAATTATAAAATTATTGGAGTATCTACAGATTTTTTATATGAATTCCAGGAAAACTCAGAACTTGGAATTGGAATCGGTTATGATAATAATATATTTGAAGGTAATGTTGAAGAGGTAGATAACAATGAATATGATTTTGATACACTTCAATTTTATGGAATTGCTAGGTACAACTTTGATTCTATTGGTATTAAACGTTATTTCTCTGGGAAATTAGGTTTAAATTATGGAAACACAGAGATTCATTATCTTTATTCTTATGAGATGTCCACATATTCTGTAAAAGAATACCTTGAAACTGATTTATTTTTCGGACTTGCATTTGGAATGGAGCTTGAAAGAATAAACTTAGAATTAGGATTTGAAGCATCTGATTTTAAATATAGTTACAAAGAAAATGACGGGAACACTTACTACTCAGATGAAGAATACGGTAGTTATAATGTTTTTTATTTAAGTCTTGGATATAGATTTTAAAATGGAATTCAAAACATAAGGGTACACATTACTACGGTGTACTTTTTTATTGTAAGGTCTATTCAATATAGTAATATTTATTTACGGTAAGATTACTATTTCAAAAACTATTCTCTGGTAGAGTAGCTACCAAATATCTAACCGAATTCTTCCCATAATCAGCTATTTTGAATTATAGCCAAAACTCCATCTCATCCTCTTTACCTTTTATCTCAACATAGGGTAAACAAGTTCTCCGTTAAATAAAGCCTAGATAAACATTCTTAACTTAATATAATAAGGCAAATAAAAAAGGGGACCAGTCGCTATTTGACCAAATCCCTTTTATATTTTTATATCTAATTTTTACTAAAACATATACTATAACATCACTTGTAGTAAAGGATTTAATTCGTTTATCAATCCGCTGTAATTTTTTACATACCTATTCTTCAATTTCTGCAATGGTTCGAACAGAAGCAATATTCTCCCAATCATAATAGGTATTTATGACTTTCTTCCCTTCAGTTTCTGTGATTCTAACGAATTCTTCTCCTAGAAAAAGAATTGCATTTTCATAAATTTTTTCTTCATTGATTTGTAATTTGATATCCTTTCTCAGTTTTCTTGACAATGTACCATGTTTAGGCATTGAGGCGTATTCGAAAATTTTTTCCATTGTAATTTTTTTCATTTTTTTCATCCTTTCTTAAATATTAAGACATTGAGCTACAACCTATACCGACTAATATAATGAACATTTAAATATCATTTAAAGGAATTATCCAAAAATCCTTTTTTTATATTCTAAATAAATATTACAACTAAAACTGAGATCCATATTATTATCTATTTAAACGTCGCATAATAACAAACGTTAGAAATTCTACTCTAAAATATCTTATTAATGAATCAAAAGTAAATGGTTCAGTCTGGAATTTTAGTTCTGGACTTCACTTTTGTCTCAACTAAACAGAAAAAAATATATAATTATTCCACAATGTTGGGATATTTATTTAAAATTTAAAAGGTATTTATTCAACTAATAAGTATATTTAAGTACCTCCTTAATATAATATATATGAAAACACTTCGTTTAAAAATGAGGTGTTTTTGTATTTTTTTATAAAATCTATTTTCATTCTTTCCACATAATCAAAAGTTATAGTTACCTCAAAAATACTTTTATAACCAAATCCCACTTTTTTTTTTTAAAATTCATAGTCCATTAAAGAATTTAATCTACTGAACATTCCCGACGAAGCTGTCAATATAGGCTTGAAATTTCTACTCTTACTAATACAAAATTACTTTAATTGGTAGATAAAAAATCTCACTATAAACTCCTATAAAAGCTGCGAATGAAACTAAAGAGATCAGAGCTTTTCTTGACAGTTAATGAAGATAAAGAAATAGTAACATGCATGGTAATAGGATATCCAGATGTGAAATATAAAAGAACAGTACCAAGAAAATCACCGGATATATTTATAAATATTTGATTAGCTTAACACTCGTTATACAAGAATAAGACCAAGTGTGGTGTTCTCTCTGGGAAAGTCTTTTTTATTCAAGATTATTGAGAGAACTCATCCCACCAAAAGGCTTCCCAAAGAATGGATAGAAAAAAATGAACAGATGGTATTAAGCAACTACAATGCCTTGATTTATGTACTAGAAAATATAGGGAATCCTATCTCTGAAGAAATAATTCTTGATATTTATAAGATAAGAACCAAGTGTACCCTAAAAGAGGTTAGGCAGGAATCTATAAGGCCATTCGAAACTCCTGGGACTACGAGAATGACATGACATATTTTGTACTTTTCTATACTGAAATAATCTTAAAAAGTATAGTGAAGATTAGAAATGATTTTAAAAAAGAATATTTCAAACAGATAATAAAATTAGATTTAGAGAGAAGATGAATAGAGTTAAACAAGAAGTATGAAAAAATATCAATATAAATTAAAAGTGAAAGTTTTATAAGTATGATTATGTTATATTTTTAATTATAGTCTATTATAGGATTTTATAGTGTGTGCAGTATTTTTTAAATTAAAAAAATTCTAATATATAATACTTTCTAAAATATATTAATATATAGAAAGTTTTAATAACTGATTTTACTGCAATTAAAAAAATCTGTGATCTCCCAGCTTAAAAATTCGCTGTTAGTCACAGATTTTTTATTCGTGAAATCACCGTGTCCAAATTAAAATTCACCTCTCTTAGTATTTTATTTAAACTTTAGACTATTTTTTTACATATCCTGCTAAAAGAGCTAATGCTGTTAGTGATACTGTTCCTAATACTTCTGCCATTTTCTTCACCTCCATTTTTTTCTTCTCTATAGTTTTGCCTTTTCACTTATTTTTTAATGTAACCTGCTAAAAGAGTTAATGCTGTTAGTGATACTGTTCCTAGTACTTCTGCCATTTTCTTCACCTCCATTTTTTCTTCTCTATAATTTTACCTTTTCACTTATTTTTTAATGTAACCTGCTAAAAGAGTTAATGCTGTTAGTGATACTGTTCCTAATACTTCTACCATTTTTTTCACCTCCATTTTTTTCTTCTATATAGTTTTGCCTTTTCACTTATTTTTTAATGTAACCTGCTAAAAGAGTTAATGCTGTTAGTGATACTGTTCCAAGTACTTCTACCATTTTCTTCACCTCCATTTTTTTCTTCTCTTTACAATCCCATTATATCCATCAAACCCAATAAAGTCAACTTGTCTAGGCGATCAAAGTTTTGCTGCCAAAAAGTTGCTTTATTGACCAATTTTCATTTTTTTCAATTTCAGAGTGTCTTTTTGATTTGAATTTTGATAATATTTTTGATATATTTTGACCACATAGATGCAAAATTCCAAAACAAAACACTAATCCCATAGATTTGTTCTATAATAGAAATTTAAGCTCAACTTATATTTTTTAAAAAATTTTATAGTTTTTTTCTCTTTTTTTTAAGCGTTCTCGTTAACGCCCTATTTTTATAGGACTTTAAAGTACGCTGTAATTAAAAAAAATATTTCGACAAAATATCAGGGTAAAATATTATTCAAAAAATAAAAAAGGGGAAGTTCCCTTTTCCTTCTGATTTTACCTACTCTCTAGCCTTCCTATACATAGAAAGATATTTATAAAAAAAATAGGAGCCATATATTAAGGCTCCTAACTCAGCTTCCGTTTCCTCATCATCCCTGGTGCGCTTCTTACCATCTTTCCTAAAGTGATTATGATAATAGTAAATTCATGGACTAGTATGGAAGCCATATCCACCTTATTATCAAGGGTTTTTACATAAATTTTCTTACCATCGGTCATGCCGAGGGAACTAAGCTAATAAACGCTGGCGTTATACTGCTCATAGAAACCCTTGTTTATATGTCCGCATTCTTCAGCATATACAAAATAAAATCGAATATAATAATTGTAGAGAGGGGGCTTTTTTATGAAAGAACCTAATAGAAAGATGACCGGAAAAAGATTAGAGTATCAGGAAAAAATAGAAGATGGTGCCCTCTGGTTTGTTTGGATTGCTCTGCTATCTTTAGGGAACTCGATATTTCTGTTTATAGGTACAAATTTTGGCTTTATGTTTGGATTAGCAATAACTCAATTCATAGATATTATAGGAATAAATCTTTCCATACAGGTAGGTCCTGCAGGCAAAGTAATCGCTTTTATCATTAATCTTCTTATAGCCGTAATTATAAGTTGTTTTGGATTTATAGCAAAGAAAGGGTATCGCTTGGCTTTTATTGTAGGAATGATCACATATGCTTTAGATGGAATTTTAGCTTTATTACTTGAAGACTATTTCGGAGCTGCATTTCATTGTGTTCCCCTTTATTTTATTTTCATGGGATTTAAAGTATGCAACATAGTATATCAAGCGGAAAAAGATATTTATCTGAATTCAATCTACAGAAGTAACTTAATCACTATAATATTAGGTGTAGTATTATCAGTACCAATTTTGTTTGCTTCATTCTTGCAGGTAGACTCAATGATTTCAGCATCCAAACCTATGAGCAATTTGTACGATTTAAGTGATTTTGTCTCTTATTACTATCTCAATCCACAACCTGAATTAATAACGGATGCGATTGAATTAATTGTTAAGCAAGGATATACTTCAAATGAAAACATATATGGATCAATGATGGGATTTTTCACCTATGTTTTCTCTCATAATGAAGACAGAAGAGAGGAATGGCTCAATGTCATTAATAAACAGGATGATAAAACTAAGGAATTCTTTTTAGAGGCGATGGATACAAACATAGAAGAACTAATTAGCAAAACAGAAATTTCACCTATTCTCAATGATATGTATTGGGGTGCATTTTTTGCAAGCGGAGACGTTTCTTATATAGACAAACTTATTGATAAACTACAATATATCAATGAGAGAGAGAATAAAGATCTCTTCCTTGCTGCAGGAACTGCCAAATGGTCACTTGGAAGCAACGCGCTATTTCATCCAAAAATTAAAGCCGCTATAGAAGAGCTCAAGACAAGTGACAACCCTGAGTTAAGAAAACTGGCAGAGGATATGCTAAATAGTACTCCTGAAGAACTAATAGAAGAAATTATAACCATCCTTGAAGAACAACATGACAGGGGAATATGGTAAAAAAGACAACGGGATAGAGGATAATTTCTTCAACGCTGGCGTTGCAAATAATTCTTACTAGCACCCCGGGGGCTCGAAATAGAAGTTACATCTTATAAATCCATTTTGAAGCATTTAGATAGTTACAGGAATTTTTGAGTCTATAGAAAATTTAGTAGTGAAAACACACCCATTTTTGACGAGTTCTTATATCTGCGAGAGAATATAAGAAATTCCAAAATAAGGAGTGTTTTAAATGGCTACCTATCAAGTTTACAGAATTGAATTCCCTAACGGCAAATCGTATACGCAGACTATCTCATACATCCGACAAATAAAAAAAGGCTTCAAACTATTTATTCTAGTCTGAAACCTTGCTATTCTTTAAAATGGTGGTGAGGGAAGGATTCGAACCTTCGAAGGCGGAGCCGGCAGATTTACAGTCTGCTCCCTTTGGCCACTCGGGAACCTCACCATTATTTTTTTTGGTAGCCCGTAGGAGAATCGAACTCCTGTTGCATGGATGAAAACCATGAGTCCTGACCACTAGACGAACGGGCCGTTGATGGTGCCGCTTATCGGAGTCGAACCAATCACCTGCTGATTACAAGTCAGCTGCTCTACCAGATGAGCTAAAGCGGCATATTATTTTATGGCGGGAGTGACGAGACTCGAACTCGCGACATCTTGCGTGACAGGCAAGCACTCTAACCAACTGAGCTACACCCCCATATGTATGGTGGTCGCAACAGGACTTGAACCTGTGACCCCCTGCTTGTAAGGCAGGTGCTCTCCCAACTGAGCTATGCGACC
>QKCP01000083.1 GCA_003246855.1 Ilyobacter polytropus | reverse complement strand
GGGTTTTACATAATTGTTACAAGAAAAAATTAACTTTATCTTTAATCTATCTGATTTTATTTTATAAAAGTTTTACTATCCAGTAAATAACTTTACTACAACTAGTATATGTTTTTAATCAAAACAAAAATACTGCCTTATAGAAAGACAGCATTTTGCCAGAATGATTTTTGGAGTTAGTTATCTAGTTTTTTATAAATATTTTACTTTCAAAGATATTCAGTAACGAATTTAACTTAGCAACACCTTTCCCCAATGCACCATTTACTCCAGGTGCATTTACGTATCCATTTTGTTCCAGATTTTTTTTAGAGCTGGAACCATTTGTATTGTCGGATTGGTTTGATTTTCCATGATTTTTAGAACTAGCCTCATCCGAGATCAGGTCACCCATAGAATTTACCGTTGAGCTGGATCCGTTTGTATTGTCGGATTGGTTTGTATATATATGTGTGAGACCGCTTATAGTAGAACCAGATCCGTTTGTATTATCAGATGCATTGCCACTTTGCGCCAAAATAAAGCTTGAGCATAGAGTAAAAAGTGCAAGCAATAAAATAAACTTGTATTTCATGAAACACCTCCTTTTAATTTAATATTTAAATTTATTAACAAAAATCAATCTGGGCTAAAAATTATAGGTTTATCTTCAGAGCCTTTAAAGGATCCATATAAGCAGCTTTTCTTGCAGGTACCACACCAAAAATTACTCCGAGTAAAGCAGATACAGAAAAGGCTAAGATAAACTGCTGCAAAAAAAATATCGGTACTATACCTATTAACTTTCCGACTATTATACCTACCATATAACCTGATACCAAACCAAGAACACCACCGAATACACTGATCACAAAAGATTTTATCAAAAATAAAAGCAAAATAAAATTTTTGCTAGCTCCCATAGCTCTGAGTATACCTATTTGAGATATTCTCTCCCTCACGTTGATTACCATAAGATTACTTATGCCGATGCCTCCAAACGCTAGCGATACAATCCCTATTGCAGCAAGAAAAATATTCATAGTTTTTTTTATTTTTTCAACCCTTTTATATTTTTGAGAAGCTTCGAGAATAGTGTATATACCCTTTTTTTTGTGTTGTTTCTCTAAAGTAGATATTATCATCGGTGACATATATTCAGCGTCTTCACTCTCTTCAAATGAAATCAGTATTCTGGATATAGGTTGATTTCGTATCATATTTTTATAAACTCTATAATCAACTATTCCCTCTCCTGAGAAAATATCCATTATACTTTTATCCATTTTATAGACTCCCTTTACTATAAACATAGATTTTTTTGAACCTATACTCAACTCCAAAATTTTACCGATAGAATACGGCGTTCCAAATTTTTCTAATGCCAAATTTTCATCTATTAAAATTTCATTTTCGGATAATTTATATGAATCCCCAGAAACAAATGTTAAGTTTCTGTAAAGGATACCTTTGCTAGTCAAGCCGTTAATTAAAAAATTATTAATACTTATTTTATACTCTGGAAGATAAGCATAGGACACCCCTGGAAGCGATTCGATGAGTCTAATATCCTTTATGTCCATATAGTTCTTTCTTGACACATTTTCATTTACAATGCCTATCATCACTCTATTTTCAGCAAAAAAAGCCAGATCTTTTTCCACAACAGCTTTTCCACCCTCTGCAATAGAATATATAGTGATAACAGAAGCAATGCCTATTAGGATCCCAAGAACAGGTAAAATTATTTTCCAACTGTTTGAAAACAGCATTTTTGAAGCTATCCAAAAACAGCTTTTAAAGTTCATAATCCTGAGCCTCCTAATTTAAAAGAGCACGATAACCATACTCAAGAATAGATATATAGTGTTATATACCTCCTTGCACCTGGCTGCTATTCTACAGACCCTATAGTTTTGCAGCCCATCATTTCCAATAGTTTGTCAATTATTTTTTATTTTTTCTTAAATAATACCCTCAATTTTTTATTGTTTCTAATTTATAATAATTTTTCTTTACAATTAGTTTTTAACTTTAACAGCTTCTCCCTCTTTTACCTTGAATGGGTTCATGACAACGCTGCTGCCTTCAGGCAGGTTTAGCACCTCATACTTGGAAAGGGTCTTTATCCCCGTGTTTATCTCCTTTTTCTCCACTATGCCGTCTTCTACAACATAAACATAGTCTTTTCCGTCGTCTTGTATGACCGAGAAAGAATCTACCACAAGGATGTCGTTTTTCTTGCTTCCCAAGAACTCTACGTTCACGAGGTACCCAGGTTTTAACTTACCTGTGCCGTCCATGGCTATCTCCACTTCAACTACCCTGTCCACGTAGTTTTCTTTTTGCACAAGCTTGGCTATATTGGCCACCTTGGCCACACTGCCTTTGTATATCTCGCTTTTGTTGTCCCTAGACCCCACGTTTACGCCCATACCCTCTTTTAGGTTTTCCACCTGCTGTACTGGCACGTCCACCTTTACCATGAGGTTGTCGTAAGGGGCTATGGTCATGAGTTTTCTCCTAGGGTCTGCCGTACCCCCGCTCTCTGCAAGGAGCTCTGTCACTATCCCGTCCACAGGGGAAACAAGCTCAGCTTTTACTTTAGCCAGTTCGTCGTTTTTTTCCTCGTATAAAAACTCAAGCTTTGCTATCTGGCTTTCCATATTGCTCTTTTGGAGGTTTAACTCCATCCTGAGCCTGTCGTACCCCATCACCAGAAGGTCGTACTTTTTCTTGGCTAGCTCCAGCTCCGTCTTTATGTTCTCGTATTCAAGCTCTTTTTTGGAAGCCTGGGTGTATGTCTGGTTGGCCTCGATGGCAGATATGCTGTCCTGCTCGTAAAGGTCCTCTTTTACCTTGGCCTCTTTTTTTA
>QKCP01000124.1 GCA_003246855.1 Ilyobacter polytropus | reverse complement strand
AAAATATTTTTCATGCAAATAAAATAAAAAAGTATTTAAAGTAAATAGTGACTTTAAGGGAAACAATAAGTAACAAGGAGGAAATAAGTTAGTGATTAATATAGTAGCAAAAAGAGAAAAAAACGGTATTGTTGAATATCTAAAATCAGAATATGGAAATATTTTTTCTAGAGATATTCTGATTGACAGCATAAAAAATGGACATGAGTACTATATTCTTTCTAGAAAAGGGGAAGTTGATAAGCTGTATATAATAGAAACTAACATGGGGATATCATTATCAACAGAAAAACAGTTAATACATGGAAAAGAGGAAAAATTAGAAGATAAAATAGGAGAACTGCCAGTATTTTAGTGAATGCAATAAAGTGTTTTAAATAACTCCAAAACGTAGTTTATTAATATTTAGAGAGCTTATGTATAAGAGTTCTCTTCGTTTTATTATTAAGTTATTTTTTATCAATAAAAAACCTTCCTAAATTATAAAATTATTTAGGAAGGCTGAATTTAATTTATAGTATATAATTTTTTAAATATTCAGCTAAGCAGTTTTTTCAACGAGTTCTTTTGCAATCAATTCAAGAACAAAGGTCTCCCTTTCTACAGATAAGCCCATTTTTTTGTCTTTAGTTTCAATTAACCTTTTATTATGCTCGATGGCGTCGTATATGTTCATCCAAACAGCACTCATTCCATTTGAAACCTCGTAGTCTTCTAAGTTAGCCTTGCCGAGTTTCTTGTCGATGTCGCATAGGTAAAAATACGATGTCATGTGTATTATATCATACCCCTTATAGTGAGATCTCCTGTATTCCTCAAAAATACCGTATTCATCGATTACTTTTATATTTGTAGCCCCAGTCTCTTCGTTCAGCTCCCTCTTCAAACCTGTTATGTAGTCTTCGTGTGGGTCTATCCCTCCGCCAGGGATACTGTAGTCGTTGTATCTTCTAGTATAAAGTAACAGAATATTCTCTCCGTCTAAGACTATTCCCCTTGCAGCCTTTCTTCTATATATGTTTCCCTCGATTTTATCCACATTATTGTGTACCATCTCTCTCAATAACCTCATTGATACTTACCTCACTTAGTATATTGTATTAATTACCAACTTGCGATAATTATGAAAACTTCAGATTTCTCCATAAAGTTTTAATATTTTACCATAATTTATGGAATAGTTCTAGTTTTTTATACAAGGCACATCGAGATAAGTATTAAGCATAATATTTATACTAGCCTTTTATAACAGCAAGCGTTTTAAGTATTTTAACAGGTTTTATTAGATCGGACTGTTGATCTATGACAAATTCTATGTCTTTGTATGCGAAACGGCACTCCTCGGCAACATCTTTCTTGTTTCGTTTCCCAAGTATTACCCCCTGTTCTTTTAAATCTACCATGGTTTTCTCAACAGAAATCTCATTTTTAGCACGGCTTCTTGACATCCTTCTTCCGGCTCCGTGAGAACAACTGCAAAATGATTTGTGATTTCCAAGCCCTTCTACTATATATGAATAGGTACCCATAGCCCCAGGTATAATACCTTTGACCCCAAGATCGGCACAGATAGCCCCTTTCCTATGTACCCAGACTTCCTCATCGTAATGTGTTTCCAGGCTGGCATAATTATGGTGGGCGTTTACTTCGTTTTTAAACTCTATTTCAGGTATAGTTTTTTTAAGCTCGTATTTTACAGCATCCAACATAGCCTGCCTGTTCTCCATTGCAAAGCCCAAAGCCAATTTCATCCAATTTATATATGCTTTACCTTCCCTGCTTTCAACAGGCAAAAAGGCCAGTTCGTAAGATTCAGGTACCACAGAATAATAGTTTTTGTTAAGTTCTATGGCGACATCGTTGAAGTAATTTGCAATCTTATAGCCAAAGTTCCTGCTGCCGGAATGCACCATAATGCATAGCATCCCCTCTTTATCCTCCTGCAGCTCTATAAAATGATTTCCTCCTCCCAAGGTTCCAACCTGGTAATAAGCCTTTTCTACTTCATCCGCAAATTCTTGTGCATAGTCGAAATCCATCCATATCTCGTTGTCAAGCACTCTGCATTCTCTCCTGGATTTATGATGTTCAAAGGCGGTTGGGATGTCCCTCATAATATTTCCTACTAAGCTCTTATACTGGATTTCTGCCAGCATGCTTTTGTGGATATTAGTTTCGACGAAGGCCATACCGCAGCCGATGTCGACGCCAACCGCGTTTGGTATTATTACTCCTTTGGTAGCGATTACTCCTCCTATGGGCATGCCGTATCCTGAGTGGGTATCCGGCATTAAGGCCACCCACTTATGTATAAAAGGTAGGTTTGATAGATTGATGGCCTGCTGCATGCATTCTTCCTCAACCTGTGATTCGTTTTCAAGCCAAATAAGTATGGGATTTTTCATTTTTCCCTTATCATATTTCACAAACATGATTACCTCCCGGTATTATCCTTCCAATCGCCCATGCATATGCCTATCCCATTTGCCGTGTGTATCAGGTGTGAATCCTTGTCTATATGCTTGTAACTTGATATAGCTTCTTCTAATGTTACTGAGGTTATCTGAGAATTTTTAAACGATACCATCTTTCCGTACTCCTTGTTCAATACCATCTCAAAGGCTTTCACGCCAAATTCTGTTGCAAGCACCCTGTCGAATGCAATCGGAACCCCTCCTCTTTGGAGATGGCCCAGGACCATAACCCTTATGTCTACAGGGCAGCCGGCATTTTTCAACTCTTCCGCTAATTGGTAGGATATGCCGCCAAGTTTGAAGTTTTGGTAGCCGACTTCGGCAACCTTAGTACCAACCACTTCTCCGCCTTTACTCATAGCCCCTTCAGCTACGACAATAATGGCAAACCCTTTTCCATCTTTAAATCTGGTGTTTAGTTTTTTTATTATACAATCTATATCATAGGGGATCTCAGGTATTAAGCACACTTCTGCCCCGCCTCCTATGGCAGCATTTATGGCTATCCAGCCGGCATCTCTACCCATGACTTCCAGTATAAAAACCCTGTTGTGGCTGGCTGCAGTTGTCACTAGCTTATCTACGGCATCAGTTGCGACCTGTACGGCAGTCTGGAACCCAAATGTCAAATCGGTTGATGAGAGGTCGTTGTCTATTGTTTTTGGCACCCCGACTATGTTACACCCCTTTTTATAAAGCTCATAGGATATCCTCTGCGAGCCGTCTCCGCCGATGTTTATCACAGCTTCTACTCCAAGTTCCTCCAGTTTTTTTAGCATGAAATCGGATCTGTCCTCACTCCCCCATGTCCCGTCGCTGTTTTGAACCGGCCACGCAAATGGCCCACCTTTATTTGTGGTACCAAGTATAGTCCCTCCACGAAAATGTATCCCTGCAACCGTACTTCTATCTAGGACAACTATCTCCTCTTGCTCTTTTAAAACCCCGTTAAAGGCCTGCAGGCTGCCAATTACTTCCCAGTCTTCTTCTTGATTAGCCCTCTTAACTATAGCTCTTATTACAGCGTTTAAACCCGGGCAATCCCCGCCTCCAGTTGCAACTAATACCCTTTTTTTCATTGCTAGTTCAACTCCTTTTTAATTACCATTTAATTTAAGGCAGAATAGTTTTGAAAAATGAAATAAAAATCTTTACCAACTCTTGCTGAGTTTATCTACTTTTTTCAAAATGGTCGGGATTCTGTTCTCGCCATGCATTCTTTTTATGTTTTCTGCAGCTGAGCTTAAGTTTATACCGATTGCTGTTATATACAGGGGCTTTTTACTCATACCACGAAAAACTTTAGAAACATTTATATTCCCGCTGTGATACTCTGTCTTAGCTACACCTATAACTGCTGTTTTTTCTTTTAAATAAGTGTAAAGATACCATCCCAGTCCTGGTTTTTTGTCGCTGTTAAGCCATACATATCCATCAACAACCACTGCTTCAACTTCTTCTTCTACTAACTCCAAAACTTTTACGATACAAGGCAGCTCTCTTTTATAAAAGTTCCCTGACTCGTAATCAGCCACTATGTCCACTATAACCTTGTAATGGCTATACTCTACAGAAGAATCCCAGTTTTCAAATACAATACATGCTGCACAAGCTTTATTCAGTTCATAGTCGACGTCTACGCAAGCTATCATAATCCAGCTCCCATAATTCGAAATTGAAAAAACAACCTAAATTAATATTAGTAATAATGCCGGGAGTTCCTTTTATTAAGTTAGAATATGTTTTTCAAAAAACATTAAAAGGGAGGCTTAAGCTCCCTTTTGTCTAGCTGGCAGAATAGTAACATCTTTTTGGAGATACTATCTTTTCTTCTTTTTTCAGTTTCTTTATATATTTATCTACTTCTTTTTTATCTTCTCCTAGCTTTTCTGCCAGGTCAGCAACCTTTAGCGGCTCATTACTTTCTTTAAGAACTTTTAACATTTTAGCTTCTAAATCGAGCTCCTCTTCAACCATAACGGCACTGTAGTAGCATCTTTTAGGGGATTCGATAAGGCTATCCGTTTTCAATTTTTTTATGGCTTTATCAACATCTTTTTTATCGATGTTTAATTTTTCAGCTAATTCAGCAGCTTTTAAAGGAGTATCACTTTCTTTTAAAACAGATAAAACTTTTTCATTAATATCCATATTTTCCCTCCTCGATATTTTGGTCTTAATATTAGTTATAGCTCACCAAAACACCCCGTGTCAATCAAATCTCTACATTTTTAAATTGTTTTTTTATTTAAGCTGTTTCAAGTGTTTTTTGATTATTAATATCGTTTAGTTGCCTAGAATTTACTGGATTATAAGGTGTTTTGGGTAAAATTTTCTTAATTTGAATATATGAGGTTATTTTTAGATGTAAAATATATTTGTAAGCTGATAATATTGAAATCTTAAAGAGGGGGTATAGAGTTATGAGCAGGATAGAACAGCCATTTGTTGTGAGGACATATACGGCTGAAGAAGTAGAAGAATATAAGATAGATAAAATTTTAGATCTTGCCATGGAGATACCGAGTTCATCCAACCAGCATCCTTGGGAGCTAATAATAGTGAGAGATAAAAAAACCTTAAAAGACCTTTCTATATCCACCCCTTATGCATGGATGGTCCGCGACGCTGGCTGTGCCATTGTTGTTCTTGGGAATTTAGAAAAAGTTGTTTTTAAAGAGACTTGGGATCAGGACTGCTCGGCGGTTACAGAAGGAATAATGTTGGGGGCTATAGAGCAAGACCTTGGGGCCTTTTGGCTAGGTTTATATCCTTACGAAGAGAGGATGAACTATATATCCGATGTTTTTGAACTTCCCAGCAGGATAATACCCTTTGCTGTTATACCAATTGGGTATTTGACTCAGAAAAAGAGCTCGCAAAAGCATTTTACAAATGGAAAAGTTCATTATGAAAAGTGGACAAAAAAATAGAAAACACCCATTGGGTGTTTTCTATTTTTTAATTAAATTTATCTTTGATCCATAGGTACGTAATGTGAAGTCACGCTGACATTTTGATATGCTGGTCTAAGAATCTTTTTATCGCTGACAATCTGCTCAATCCTATGTGCACACCATCCTGCCATCCTTGCAGTTGCAAACAGTGGAGTATACATGCTAGATGGAATGTTTAGCATCTCATATACAAATCCTGAATAAAGATCCACGTTAGCAGCGATATTTCTGCCTTTCATTTCCATGAACAGCTCTTTTGTAATCTCTTCTATATTTGTATAGAGTTCCAGCTCTTTTAGCGCTTCCTTTTCTTGTGCTAGCTCATATGCTTTTTTCTTTAAAAGCACTGCTCTAGGATCAGAATGGGTATAAATAGCGTGTCCCATACCGTATATAAGTCCTTCGTTGTTAAAAGCTTCCTTTTTAAGTATCTTGATTAGATACTCCCTTAGCTTCTCTTTGTTATGATAGTCAACGTTTTCTTTGATGTTGTCTATCATCCTTCTAACCATTATGTTTGCCCCACCATGTTTAGGTCCCTTTAGTGACCCTATAGCAGCGGCTATGGCTGAATATGTATCTGTCCCACTTGATGACACCACGTGAGTTGCAAATGCAGAGTTATTTCCACCACCGTGCTCTGCGTGAATAACAAGTACTAAATCAAGGGTCTCAGCCTCTGTCTTAGTATACTTGTTATCTGGCCTACTCATATAAAGTATATTTTCAGCTGTACCCAGACCTCTTTTTGGCGGGTGTATAAACAAACTTTTTTTATTAAAATTATGCTCCATGGCCTGGTATCCATAAGCCATTACAGTTGGAATTCTTGCCATGAGTTCTATACTCTGTCTTACAAGATTTTCTACAGAAGTATCATCCGGATTGTCATCTAGAGAGTATAGAAAAAGCACCGTTCTTTGAAGCAGGTTCATTATATCCTTACTAGGAAGTTTCAAGAGAAAGTTCTCAGTGAAACCAGGAGGAAGTTTTCTAAAGCTATCTAAAAGGTCATTGAATTCTTCTAACCCATCCTTAGTTGGAAGTTTTCCAAAAATTAGAAGATACATGCATTCCTCAAAGCCTCTTCTACCCTCATTTTGAAATCCTTCAACGAGTTCTTTTATTTCGATTCCTCTATAGTAAAGCTCCCCTTCCATAGGCACTTTTGTGCCGTCCTCTACAGTGTAACCGTGAACGGAACCTATTTCGGTCAATCCGACTAGAACTCCGGTACCGTTTTTATTTCTCAGCCCTCTTTTTACGTCGTACATGTCGTAAAATTTTGGAGGGATGTGATTATTTTTTTCTGCCAGTTCAGACAGTGTTTTTAAAGTCTCACAATTGGAATTAGGCAATTTATTCACCTCCATCTCCTAACTAGTCTTATCCCTTTTTGTTGAGTATTTTTTCAATTATAGCATCAGTGATTTGGGTAGTTGTAGCATTTCCACCTAAATCTTTAGTCATGTTTTTTCCCTCTTCCATCACTTCGCAAATAGAATCTATTATCATTTTTGCTCTCTTTTTTTCCCCAAGGTGGTTTAACATGCTCACAGCTGAAAGTATAACAGCTGTAGGATTTGCTAAGTTTTTACCTGCAATGTCAGGGGCGCTTCCGTGTACAGCCTCGAATATAGCAATGTCTTCCCCTATATTAGAACCAGGAACTATCCCAAGTCCTCCTACAAGCCCAGCTGCAAGGTCAGAAAGTATATCCCCGTAAAGGTTTGTAGTAACTATTACATCGAATTGAGAAGGGTTTATTACCATCTGCATGCACATGTTGTCTATTATAACTTCTTTAAGCTCTACTTGTGGATAATCTTTAGCTACCTCTCTGACACAGTTTAAGAAAAGTCCGTCAGATAGTTTAAGGATGTTTGCTTTATGGGCAACTGTTACTTTTTTCTTTCCATGTTTAACTGCATAGTCAAAAGCTGCTTTTGCTATTCTTACAGAACCTTTTCTAGTGATACGCTTTATTGAATGTGCTGTATCTTCGTCTATCTGCTCTTCTATTCCTATGTATAGACCCTCTGTATTTTCTCTGAATATAACCATATCAACGTTGTCAAATGGTGTTTTTATTCCAGGGATATTTTTAACTTCTCTTACATTTGAGTAAAGGTCATATTTTTTTCTAAGTTGTACGTTGATACTTCTAAAACCTGTTCCAATCGGTGTTGTGATTGGCCCTTTTAAAGCTATTTTATTTCTTTCTATACTTTCAAATACAGCATCTGGGACAAGTACACCAGTCTCTTTATATACAGTCTCGCCTGCATTTACTACGTCCCATTCTACTGGCAGTCCAGTGGCTTCTACCACCTTTCTAGCGCTTTCTACTACTTCCGGTCCTATCCCGTCCCCAGGTATAAGTGTTATTTTGTACATAATTCTCTCCCTTCACAAATATATCTAATCGTTATAGCCCCGGTACCAGTTGTATTTGTTTCTCTGGATACCGAGGGCTATATTCAGAATTTTTTAATTTTTAATTCCAGTAATTTAAACCTATCCGAGTAATTTATTTCTTAAAACTTTTTGAAGAACGCCACCGTTCTTATAGTACCCTATCTCAACGTTTGAGTCGAATCTTACAAGGGCTTCAAATTCTACTACTGTTCCATCCTCTTTTTTAGCTTCTATCTTCAGTGTTTCTCCAGGTTTAACCTCTTCGTTTATATGTATAGTAAGCTTTTCTTTTCCGTCTAGTCCAAGAGTATTTGCATTTTCTCCGTCTTTAAACTGAAGAGGAAGCAGTCCCATAAGAGCAAGGTTACTTCTATGGATTCTTTCATAGCTTTGTGCAATTACAGCCTTTACACCTAAAAGAGCAGGACCTTTAGCTGCCCAGTCTCTTGAGCTTCCCATACCGTAGTCTTTTCCTCCAAGTATAGCTAAACCGATTTCCTGTTCCTGATATTTGATCGAAGCATCATATATAGACATAACTTCATTTTCAGGGAAGTATGTTGTGTAGCTTCCTTCTGTTCCAGGAGCACACTCATTTTTAAGCCTTACGTTTGCAAAGGTACCTCTCATCATGATTTCGTGGTTTCCTCTTCTAGAACCGTAAGAGTTGAACTCCTCAGGCTTTAACCCTTTTTCTGTAAGGAATTTACCAGCAGAAGAGTTTACGCCGAATTTACCTGCAGGTGATATGTGGTCTGTTGTAATTGTGTCGCCAAGTTTACAAAGTACTCTCAAATCATTTAAATCTTCTATCTGTGCTAGCTCTTTTTTCATACCTTTAAAGAATGGAGGGTTTTGAAGATATGTAGATTCTTCGTCCCACTCATAGGTTTCCCCTTTTACAGCCTCGATCTCGTTCCAGTATTTGTTAGATGTGTATAGTTTTTCGCTGTACTCTTCGTTGAAAAGTTCTTTCGTTACAGCCTTGGCTATAATTTCGTTTATCTCTTCATGAGTAGGAAGTAGTTCTTCTAAGAATACCGCTTTCCCTTCAGAATCAGCTCCAAGAGGCTCGCTTGCCATATCTATGTTAACTGTTCCAGCCAGCGCATAAGCTACTGTCATTAGAGGTGATGCAAGATAGTTACCTTTTATTAAAGGATGAACCCTTGCTTCGAAGTTTCTGTTTGCAGAAACAACAGCAGTTGTAAGGAGATCATTTTCAACGATTGCTTTTTCTACCTCTGGGAATAGGTTTCCGGAGTTACCTATACAAGTAGCACATCCGTATCCAGCTATGTTGAATCCTAAGTCGTCGAAATATTTTAATAAGTCAGCCTTCTTAAGATAAGCACTTACAACCCTTGATCCAGGTGCGAATGAAGTCTTTACGTATTTAGGTACAACCATTCCTTTTTCTGTAGCTTTTTTAGCTAAAAGTGCCGCACCTACTAGTAGGTAAGGATTTGAAGTAGTAGTACAGCTTGTTATAGCAGCGATGGCTATAGATCCAGCTTTTAGAACTTCTTTGTGTCCACCTTCATACTCAAGAGTTACTTCTTTATCAAATTCAGCTTCAGTCAGTTCGTACCCTTTAGGCTTTGAAGCTGTAACCGCCCTGTTGAACTCATTTTTCATATCTTTTAGATAGATGGCGTCTTGAGGTCTTCTAGGTCCGGCAAGTATAGCTTCTATTTCAGAAAGGTCTATCTCTACAACCTCGGTGTATTTAGGTTCTACACCAGATTTGTAGAACAGTCCATTTGCTTTTGCATACGCTTCTACAAGGTTAACCTGATCTTCAGATCTTCCAGTAAATCTAAGATAATCCAATGTTTTGTCGTCGATTGGGAAGAATCCGCAAGTAGCCCCATACTCAGGTGCCATGTTGGCAATAGTAGCCCTGTCGGCTAGAGTAATGTTTTCCATGCCCTCTCCGAAGAACTCAACAAATTTTCCTACAACCCCTTTTTTTCTTAAAACTTCTACTATTTTTAGAACAAGGTCTGTTGCATTTGAAGTTTTAGGAAGATTGCCTTTTAATTTTACACCTATAACCTCAGGAGTGATGAAGTATGAAGGTTCACCTAGCATACCTGCTTCTGCTTCTATTCCTCCTACACCCCATCCAAGTACTCCAAGTCCATTTATCATAGGAGTATGGGAATCAGTCCCCTGCACTGTATCTGTATATGCGAAAGTTTTTCCATCTTTTTCCATTGTCATTACAACTTTGGCTAAATATTCTAAGTTGACTTGGTGGATAATCCCTACACCTGGCGGGATTATGTTTAGATTGTCAAATGTGTTTTGAGCCCATTTAAAGAAAGCGTATCTTTCCTTATTTCTCTTAAATTCCATCTCCATGTTATAGTCGAGTGAATCTTCAGTTCCTGTTTTATCCATGTGTACAGAGTGATCTATAACCATGTCCACTTGGATTTCAGGGTTGATTTTTTTCAAGTTACCACCGAACTCAGCCATTGCACTTCTCAAAGAAGCCAAATCAACTATTGCAGGTGTTCCTGTAAGGTCTTGTAGAATTACCCTAGAGACTTTAAAAGGTACGTTTATTCTTTCGAAATCTTTTGTACCCCATGCAGCCAATTTTTTTACATGCTCCTCTGTTACCACGTCGTTGTCGTAGTTTCTTAATACAGTTTCAAGAAGCACTTTTATTGAATAAGGCAAAATGTCTATACTTTCCATCCCTAAATCGCTTAGTTTTTTCAAGTCGTAATAAAAATACTCTTTTTCGTTAACATTCAAACTTGATACATAGTTTGATAGTTTCATTATAACCTCCTATAGCCCATATATAATTTTGTATATTCAAAGCATCATTTAAATGATATTTAACAAGATAATTGAAAATCATTTATAAAATTAATGTATTTTTTCTCGTTTATTATTATAGTATATATCCTGTTATGACGCAAGTATTTTCTTTGTAAAGCAAGTATTTTCGGCATACATATTTTATATCCCTAATATTAACTTAGTATATAATAACTTTTTTTTATATTTTTTTAATTAATAGTTAATTAAGTTTTTTTAATATTCTCATGTTTTTTGATGTTTATCAGTAAATTTACATATATATTACAAATTCATATGGTGAATTTTGAATTTACTTGTTTTGTAAA
>QKCP01000060.1 GCA_003246855.1 Ilyobacter polytropus | reverse complement strand
CATTTCTAAATATATTTAAGCCTTTCTATTTATTTTATTTTCGATATTAATACAAAATTATTCACTGAAAGATTAATTTAGACAGATACAGAATGCTGTAACTCAAATTATGGGGATGGTTTGGTTATAGTAAATAGATTTACATATATTATTAAAGTTGTATTGAGGAGGATATTTTTATGAAAAGAATATGCAGTCTTTTAAAGTTAGTAGCTTTGTTACTTTCTGTTTCGTGTGCAGTTTTTGCAGCAGAGGAAGTGCAATCAAACCTTAATATGGTTTGGCTTGGTATAGCCGGTGCTATGGTAATGTTTATGCAGGTAGGATTTATAGCACTTGAATCAGGATTTACAAGAGCTAAAAACGCCGTTAACGTTGCATCTAAAGGGATACTTGATTTTTCGGTAGGAGCTATACTCTATTTCGCCATTGGATATGCGTTTATGTTTGGAGATGGGGAGTTTATAGGTAAAACTCATTTCTTCCTTTTGGACTACATAAATTCAGGAGATAATTGGGGAATAATGCTTTGGTTTTTCCAAGTTATGTTCGCGGGTGCTGCAGCAACTATAGTTTCTGGTGCGGTTGCTGAAAGAATAAAACTACCAGGTTATGTGGTAGCTTGTGCATTAATTGCAGGATTTATATACCCTATATTCGGTCACTGGGCTTGGAGCGGAGAGGGATGGCTAGCAGCTAAAGGTTTCCACGATTTTGCAGGTTCTACCGTAATCCACTCTTTAGGGGGATGGCTGGCTCTCACAGGTGCCTTAATACTTGGACCGAGATACGGAAAATACGGAGAAAATGGGAAAGTAACAGCTATCCCAGGGCACAACATACCACTTGCAACAGTTGGGACGTTTATACTTTGGTTTGGATGGTATGGATTTAACGGAGGGTCTACTCTTTTAGGTGACGGATCTATAGCTATAGTATTATTGAATACTACCCTTGGTGGAGCGGCAGGATCTCTTTCTGCGATGGCATATTCGGTATTTAGAACTAAAGATAGATACGTTGACTTAGGTATGACTTTAAATGGTGCTTTAGCCGGGCTAGTAGCTGTAACTGCAGGAGCAGATGCACTTTCACCTATATCAGCTATAATAGTAGGGCTTATAGCGGGAATACTTGTATCTTTGGCGGTACCGTTTTTCGATAGATTAAGAATAGACGACCCTGTAGGTGCTATTTCTGTTCACGGTGTAAACGGTGCATGGGGAACACTTGCAGTTGGTATCTTCACTACTGAGTACAGCTTCGTAACGCAATTTATAGGAGTTATATCGGTTTTCGGATATGCCGTAATAACAGGACTTATAATGTTCGTAACAATAGATAAACTACTTGGACTAAGGGTAGACCCACATGATGAATTAATAGGTCTTGACTTAGCTGAACACGGTTACTCCGCTTATCCAGAGTTTCAATCACACTACAGTACTTCATTATTCAAGTAATACTGTAACTATTTTCCGAGATGTTATTTTATTATGAAGATGAGGAGTGATAATCGTGAAAAAAATTGAAGCAATAATACAACCGGATAAATTAGATAAGATAAAAGAAGCTCTTGTGGGTATGGATATTAAAGGGATGACCATAAGCGAAGTAAGAGGATTTGGTAGGCAGGAAGGTAAAGTTGAAATTTTTAGGGGAGCAAAATATAAAATAGATTTTCTGCCTAAAATAAAAATAGAGATTATATGTAAAACAGATGCTTGCGATAAAATAATAGAGACTATAATAGAAAATGCTAGGACCGGAGAGATAGGTGATGGTAAAATATTTATTTTACCAATTGAAGAAACAATTAGGATAAGGACCGGTGAAAAGGGAGAAATTGCAATTTAAGTGTTAATTTTTTAAATTGGGGGATTCCAATAATTGCGATTTTATAGTAAAATCAATTATAGGAGAAATTATTAAGGAGGTTTTTACATGAAAAAAGTAGAGGCTATAATAAAACCTACTAAAATAGACAGATTGAAATCAGCTCTTTCAGATATAAACATAAAGGGTATTACTATAAGTGAGGTAAGAGGATTTGGTAGGCAAAAGGGTAAAAAGGAGATATTCAGGGGAGCTGAATATATAGTTGATTTCTTACCTAAGATAAAGATCGAAGTAGTGGTAAAGGACAGTGACCTAGAGAGAGTGGTAGACGTTATACTTAAAACTACCAAGTCTGGTGACGAAGGGGAGATCGGTGATGGGAAGATCTTCATATATCCCGTAGAAGAGGTCATAAGAATAAGAACTGGAGAAAGAGGTGAAGGGGCTATATAATGAGTAAAAAACTCTTATATAGAAATTTCAGTACTCAGCTTAGATATTTACATTACCTATTTTAAATAAAAATAAAGTACTAATAAAAAAAGGAGCCTAAGGCTCCTTTTACATTTTAATCTTAATAAAATTTAAAATAACAAAGGTAACAGTTACTCCTACAGCTCCACCGAAGATTACCTCCCATATGGAGTGTATCTTACCTTCTATCCTTGACTGTGAGACCATAAGAGCCATGATAAATGAAGATGCTAAAATAATCATATTATCTGTTATAAAAAAGATGACTGTCCAAAGTGAAAAAGCAACTGCACTATGGCCACTAGGCATTCCACCTGAGAGTGGGGTTCCTCGCTTTGTTATGGCTTTTAATGAAAGGGTTATTATCATAACAAGAGCTATTATTACAGCAATTAAATCAGAGTAGGAGTATTTGATTGCAGTAGATAAAGTTTTCGTATCTGACTTAAACTGATTTATAAATATAAAATAACCTACAAGTATTGCATTTGTACAAGAGATCAAAACGGCACCTGCCGATATATCTTTTGCTTTTTTTGCAAGAGGGTGGTACTTGTCTTGAACCATATCTATTATGCTCTCAACAGCTGTATTAAATAGCTCACACATTAAAACAAGTGATATAGAAAATATCAAAAAAATCAGTTCAA